>NZ_FMTR01000039.1:0-38039 GCF_900100135.1 Pseudomonas sp. NFACC05-1
TTATTGCCGCTGGTATTGACGGTATAGAGATCGTCCCCTGCCCCGCCTTCCATCGTCACGGCGCCCCAGGTACTGGTGAACGTGTCATTGAAGGCCGTACCGATAACCTTTTCGATGCCTTCCAGCGTGTCGCCCTCGGCATCACCGCCGGTACCTGGCAGGCCTTTGTAATTGCGGATATCGACATTGATCGCTTCGGTAGAAGTCGAATAATCCACCGTGTCGATGCCCGCGCCGCCGTCGAAACCAATCGCCCGACCGTCCGCCACGAAGGTGTCGGCAGCACCTGTGCCACGAATCACTTCGATGTCGGTAAAGGTATCGCCCGCTGCGATGCCCGAGTGAATACCGGTCTTGAGGTTGATGTTCACCGCCACCTTGCTGTCGGTATAACCAGCCACATCCAACCCCGCACCGCCAAAGAACTGGTCGGCTCCGTCACCACCGAACAACAGGTCGTTACCTGCGCCGCCCGTGATAATGTTGTCGCTGGAGTTGCCGTAACCGGTGAAGTTGACAGTACCGGTGTAGGTCATTTTTTCGATAAAAGGATCCATGGTCATCAACGTCCAGCTAGTACGTAGCTCGTCGATGCCACCATTGTCCTGCTCAATGATTTTCACGCCGCTGGTCGCAACGTTATAGATATCGTTGCCGGCACCACCTTCGAAGGTCAAATTACCGATCGTACTGGTGAAACTGTCATCGAAGGCCGTACCGATAACCTTTTCGATGGCGACCAGCGTATCGCCCGCCGCATCACCACCGACACCAGCCCGGCCGACACCGTTGCGAACATCAATGTCGATGGCAGCCGTCGAAGCGGAGTAATTCACCGTATCAACCCCCGTCCCCCCATCCAGCCTGTCCGCTCCAGCGCTGCCCAGGAGTACATCATTGGAAGCCAATCCATAGACCTCGTCGTCACCATCGCTCCCGGCCAATGTATCCACGCCGCTCGTTCCATTAATCACCGCCATTTGCCTCGTCCTTGCTTTGTTGAGAAACCGGATATTTTTTCAAGCAGCGATAGATGAAACTGCTCATAAGCAAAAGAAATCCATCTGCCTGTATCGGCTTGCGGACGTGGAGATTGAGGCAAAAAAAGACGACTAACGTCGCCTTTTTCCAAGCGTTGTCAGAACTAGTCCGGTAACCACCCCCACAACCAATGCTGCAAGTTATCGCCAGTGAGCATGTAATCGCGAAGCACCGCTTCGCGCAGTTCATCGCCCATGCGGTAGCTGGCGTCAGGATCGGCCAGGTGCATGCGGATCGCCGCGATCCACTCCTCAGTGCTGTTGCTGCGTACTTTGGTACACGGCAGGAAGCCGTCGTAAGCCTTGGTATCGGTGCAGATCACCGGATAACCGCAAGCGCCGTATTCCAGCAGGCGCAAGTTGCTCTTGCAGTCGTTGAAGATGTGGAACTCCAGCGGCGCCAGTGCCAGGTCAAGGTTCAGGCTGGCCAGTTTGAATGGGTAGGTGTTCAACCCGACGGAACCGTGGAACTCGTGAATGTAGGGCCGCAACGCTTCGGGACACATACCGAAGAACACCCACTCCACCTCATTGGCCAGTTCACGGACCACATCAGCGATAATTTCCAAATCGCCGCTGTGGCTGGTCCCGCCGCCCCAGCCAACCCGTGGCTTGGAGGATGTTCCGCGCCGACTGGTCAAGCGGGCCCACGGCTCGGGCGGCAGCATGTTGGGCACCACCCGGATTTCGCTATGCATGCTGGACAAGGCATCGGCCAGCGCCTGGGTCGTCACCACCACGCGGTCACACAAACCAATCCCCTCGCGCAGCATCTGCTCGGTGTTGACCGGTTTGTTACGAGCGTGGGTGTTTTTCTTGGGAGCACTGACCACGTAGTCGTCTAGCTCGAAAATCCGTAAGGCACCGGAGTACTTCTTCATCCGCAGGATGTCACCAGCCGCTCCCTCGCTGTAGCGCCCCTGCAACACGATGGTGTCTGGCGACAGCCGCTCGATCTCAACAGTTGAAGGCGACTCGTAGGCGATCCGGGCAATCGCCCGCCCGCTGGCTTCGAGCTCGGCCAGCGGGGCCGTAACACGATAATGGCCAACTGCGGTGGCGTTGACCGGCAGCCCGAGTATCAGTGGCAACGCGCGGGAGCAGAAGGGATTCCAGTTATTGCGCAATGAAGGTTCCAGACTGAAACTCGAAGCCCCCAGGCTCAAGGAAGGACTGTAAGCCGGATCTCGCGCAATCTGCGGCAACCATTTGCGATAGAAAACTTCGCGTTCGCGTTCCTGCAATGCTTCTTCCAGTTGGGCTGACGATTGCCCGGTCGTTTGTATGACGCTGGCGTAAGGTGTCCAAACCACCAGGTAGCCATCTTTACCTGCACGCAAGCACAAATCGACGTCACTGAGGCCCTGGGTGAACGTCGCGTCATCGAGACAACCCAGCTCCTCAAACACCTGCTTGCGCACTATCAGGCAGTCGCTGCTGACCGAACTCCAGTTCTGGGTCGTATGCAGACGCTGCATGTAGCCACGAGAGATCGCGGACTCGCCATAAAACGGTGCCCCCACCGGACCGGCCAATCCGAGAATCTGCCCGCCCCCGACAATCGTACCCTGGGGGCTGAGTATCCTTGCGCCGACCACCGCGACTTCCGGGCGCAGCGCATGATTGATCATCTCGTCCAACCAATCGCTATCGCCTATGACCATCTGCGGGCTCAGCAACAACAGGTAGTCCCCCCGAGCTTGGCTCGCGGCAAAGTTACGCACTGATGCGTCATTGTCATCACCGGCGTAACGCAGCACGCGTAGCATGCTTGCGCCTAACTGCGCCATGTCGGCCAGCCAGCCGAGCATGACCGGGTCCCGCACGCCGCTGTCCACAATCAGGATTTCATAGTGCGTATAGGCAGTACGCTCGATCAGGCTTTCGCAGCAGCGCTGCAAGGCTGCCAGTGAATCACCCGTGCGCAGGATGATCGATACCAACGGACGGGTGTCGAAGCGGTAGTCGATTCGATTGATCAGCGGCAACACACCCTGGCGAATCTCATGAGGTACGCCAATGCGCTCCAGGTGAGCGCCAACCATGGGGGCATTACCCTCGATCACCTCGGGCCATGACAACCATTGAGCGAAGCTCAGTGTGGACTCCACCTGGATCTCGGCAATGTGCTCGATGGTTTGCGGGCCGGCCTCTTCCACCAGCCGCCAGAGCAGGTCGTGAGGCGCCAGCTCACCGCGAGTCGGGTCGAACCCGCCCAAGGTAATGAAATGCTCGCGCTCAAAGGCCAGGGCTCGACCGACGTAGGGATAGGCGCGCATCAGGTCGAGGTTGATATCTGGCTTGAACACTGGCTCGCTGGACTCACCGTTTACCAGTGCACCTTCGTCGCTGTAAGCGCAGAGAATTCCGCTCTTGCCCGCCACGCGTTCAGCGAGGATCAACAACGCTGAATCACGGAGGCTATCGCCTGCGCGCAGAAGATAGAACCAATGTGCACCCTCCAACTGCGCAACAATGGCATTGAGTTGCCGTGCCCAGTCGGGCTGATAAGGCAACTGCAACACCCGGTCATTGACCTCGCAACGGGCGTCGGAAAGCACCACGACAGCCTGGGCCGGATAGAGTTGGCCCTCTATGCTGCTCAGCGTGGTCGCCAATGCCACCTCGTCCCCGGCACTGTCGATGACAATCGGCACGATGTTCGGATGCAATGGCCAACTGTCGATGCGCGCAGGCATGACACGCTGCTCAACCTCACTGAAGCGACGAACCGACAGCCACTCGCGGTAGAAGTCGGCATAACTCTCGCTTTGGGCACCTACCCGGCCATTGACGACCGTATTGCGATTGCCCAGCACACGGGTCACGCACAGTTCCTGCCAGGCGTGGGGCTGATCGGTGACTTTGTCCAGATCAACGCAACGCACCCAGCCAGAGGCCGGGGCCGCTTCACCGTTGCGCGCGGCGAGCATCTGCGCCAGCCACTGCCATTCCACTTTCGCAGCTTTGAGCATCTCCGGGGTCTTGCTCAAACGCTCCGGGTACAAGCGCTCGACACTCAATACTGTGTTGAGCGTGGCCAGATTACCCCGGCGCATCAGACAGACAAACAAGGCAAAGTCGAGGGTGGCGACGAAACCGGCACCGCCCTGGACCAGCGCTGGCAGCAGCTCCAGCACATCCGTCCGGCGCATCAGGGCGGAACTGAAATTACCGACAAAATTGGTCGGAGTGCTCTCGAAAATCGCCAGCATGTCATCGCCCTTGAGCAGGGCATCGTTCGGCGAGAATCGGCAATTGTCGACGCGAGGCGGCAAGATGAAGTTGCCCGCGTCACACAACAACCGAAGGGCAAATACCACGCTGGCATCGGTGTGATCGATCAGCACCTGAGCTTGCTTGGCAATGCTCGGCGCAAACAGCCGATCGTCGTCGCACAACACTTTGATGAACTCGCCCCTGGCCTCCTCGACACACCGCAACAGGTTGCCCTGAAGCCCCAGTCGCTGCGGGTTTCGCAAATAGCGGATCGGATGGGACGGCTCAGGGAAGGAGTCGACGATCTGGCGAATTTCATCGCCTGGCGAGTCATCGCAAACGATGATCTCGATGTGTTCGTAGGTCTGGGCCAAGGCACTGAGCAGTGCCTGGTCAAAAAACCGAGGGTTGTACGCGGGGATGACGATGCTGACGAGCGGAAGTGACTTCACGGTTAAAACTCTCGAGCGGCGGGCACCGACCCTTTCGGATCGGCGCCCCGGAACCGCTTAAAAAAAGACGGTTGGCGGCTCGGTGGATACCGGCTCAGATCTTGTTGAACAGGCCCAGTTGGGTAATCTTGCTGAAGGCCAGTTGTGAGGCCTGCAACATGGTCTGCTGCAAGGTCAGTCGGGTCATCACTTCGGCCGCGTCGGAATCACGGATCGACGATTGAGTCTGGGTGTTGGCCTGGATCAGGCTCTGGTTGGTGTCGCTCTGATTTTCCAAGGCCTGTCCGCGCCCACCCACCGAACTCAAGGCGCTGGACAATTGATCGGTGCCGCTCGCCAGGTTACCGATACCGGAGGCCAGCGACGCCTGCAACTTCTGCACAGCAATCGGATCATTGTTGGTCGGCGTGCTCAGTGCGGTTTTCAGCTGGTTCACGGTATCCAGGATATTCTGGGTCTCGTGGGTGTTGACCGCGATGCTGAACTGATCGTCGGCAGCCGGTGTACCGTCCAGAGTGAAGCTCACCCCCGAAGCGGTGGCCACGTTGCCGGCCAGGGTGCCGCTGGACACCGGCTGGCTATCAGCGGTCAACGGCGCAGCGTAAAGGTCGAAATCAGTAGCGCTGGTGAACTTCAACACAGCCGAACCGGTAGGGAAGCTGGCGTGATACGCCACCGGGTCAGTGATCGTGCTGTTGGTAATCTGGACCGTGGTCGGGTTGCCCGGGCTGCGGGTCGGGACAAAGGTGTCCGGCTTGGCGGCCAGGGTGAAAGTATGGCCGGGCAACACGGTGCCTGCCGTATCACCGGTTTGCAGATTGATGTTCAGGGTCAATTCCAGTCCCCGGAACTGCACCGCCTGGCCGCTTTTGCTGTTGGGGTCGAAAGCACCACCCAGGCTGGCCTCTGCGGTGACATCGTTGCCGCCGGAGTCGGTGATTTTCAGTTGCGTGCCGCTGGTGAACTCGACAGTGTACGGCTCGCCACTGCGGAACTTGCTGTTATAGCTGACGCTGGACGATACCTGACCATTGGACAAGACCACCCGGCCGTCATTCACTGCCGGGGCGGTCATGGTGACCTGGCTGCGGCTGGTATTGACGGCCTGCTGGAAGACTTCCCAGCCTGTGCTATTGGTGGCCATCGACATGGTGTCGCCAACCGGCAGGTCGAGGGTCACCTGGTCGCCGTTGTAGCTGTAGCTGCCATCGTTGTTGCGGGTGAACGGAATGGTATCGCCCTTGGAACCGGCGAAAATGTACTTGCCGTTTTCGTCCTTGCTGTTCATCAGGCTCAGCAACTGCTCTTCGATCTGTGCCAGCTCCGAAGCGTTGGCTTGGCGGTCGGCGTCGGTGTAGCCGGCGTTGCCGGCACCGACGGCCAATTCCTTGGCGCGCTGCAGCACGTTGCCGATGCTGGTCATCACCGCTTCGGTCGTGCCCAGGGTCGCCTTGATGGTATTGGCGTTGGTTTCGTACTGGGCGAGCATCGACGCCTGGGTGCCCAATTGCAGCAGGCGCGAAGCCCCCACCGGATCATCGGCGGCAGTGTTCACACGCACCAGGCTGCTGGCCTCTTCGCTGGTCTTGACCACCTTGGCGAAGTTTTTCTGGTAGTTCGCAGCCGTGCTCTCATAGAACTGGGAGGTGGAAATGCGCATGGGCTACGGCTCCTTAAAGACTGTTGATCAATGTGCTGAAGATTTCCTGCGCAGCCTTGATGATCTGCGAAGACGCGGTGTAGTACTGCTGATACTTGACCAGGTTGCCGGTTTCTTCATCCAGGTCCACGCCCGACAACGAGTCGCGGGCGGTCTTGGCGTTGTCCAGGATTGCACCAGTGGCGGCGCTGTCGAGCTTGCCCTGGGCGGCCTTGGAGCCGACACCCTCCACCAGCTTGCCGTAGGCGTCGTTCAGGGAAATCCCTTTGCTCGCGGAATTGGTGTCAACGGTCTTGGCGGTCTGCAAGCCGGCCAGAACCGTACCATTACGGTTGTCCAGGCTACCAGGCTGACTGAGGCTGACGTCAATGCCAGCACCGTCGGATGGCGAACCGGCGATGGACATGTCAAAGGTGACGGTACGCTGCACCGGCGGTATGGATGAATCCATGATCGGGGTGCCGCTGGCGTCCTTGAGCGGGACACTCAGGCTCAGGGTGTTGCTCTGGCCAGGCTTGATCGTGCCGCTGCTGATCGTACCGCCCTTGGCATCCAGCAGCTGGTAAGCCTGGCTGGTGCCGTCGGCGGACGTCGCGCCAAACACCACCTTGACCGGCATGGAACTCTTGATGCCGTTCTGAATGATGGTCGTGGTGGCTTCATCATAGATGTCCAGCTTGGTCGTCATGGTCGGCTGGCCGCTGGCCGGGATGGTCAGCGTGCCACTGCCGCCCGGCGTAATGGCGGCGCCCAGCGGGGCTGCGATCGCCAGCCGCTTGGAGTCGGTCATTTCGGTCTTGATGCTGCCCGCAGCATTGCGGGTCGGGGTGATCTTGAACGAATCGCCTGCAGCCGCAGGACCGTTGGCGAAGGTCAGCGAGAAGCCATCGACGACCGGTGCTGGCGTGGTCGTGGTGCTGAACGCGCCCAGCGAGGTGTTGTCAGGCAAGCGCTGTACGGTGTAGTTGGTGGCGCTGGTGAAGGTGATCTTGTAGTCGTTGGTGGTCAGCTTGCCGGTGTCTTCGATGGACACGTTGAAGTTGCCGGAGCCTGCGCTGTTGCCCAGCGAGGCGACGCTGCGTTGGCTCATCTGCGCGGCGCTGTTGATGCTGCTGAACAGGTTGGAACCAAACGCACCGTTCTTGTCGATGCCTGAAGCCTGGATGCTGTTCATCTGATCGGCGACGACCAGGGCCACGCGGCCCAGCTCGTTCATTGCAGGGTCGAGCACGGTGCTGCGGTAGCGCATCAGCCCGCCGATTTCGCCGCCGGTGAGCACCTGGGTAAGGTCCATGACGCTGGAACCGCTGTTGAGCTGGATGCCGATGCGCCCTGGATCGTTCTTGTCCGGCACCGCTTCGAGTTTATTGGTGATGTTGCCCATCACCAATGGCTGGCCGGACCCCAGGTAGATGTCCAGGCTGCTGCCGTTCTCCACGACCTGGGTGCCGGTGAAGGTGGACAGCTGGCGAATGGTCTCGCTGCGGGCGTCGAGCAGGTCGTTCGGCGCACCACCGGCATTGGAGACTTCGGCGATTTTCTTGTTCAACTGGGCGACGGTGGTGGCCAGGTTGTTGATCTGGTCGACCATGTTCGACAGGTTGCCGTTGATGTTTTCGTTCTGCGCGGTCAACTGGCTGGCAACCGAGTTGAAACGGTTGCTCAAGGCCTGGGCATCGCTGAGCAGCAACTGCCGGGATGCATCGTCACCCGGTTTGGCGTTGACGTTCTGCACCGAAGCGAAAAACTTGGTCAGCGCGCCGTTGAGGCCAGTGCCGCTGTCCGACAGCAGGGAGTCAAGCGGGGTGATCTGCCCCTGGTAGGCCGCCGCATCGCTGTTGAGCGAGGTGGTGGTTTTCAGTTGCGCTTCAAGATACGAGTTATACACCCGGCGCACATCGGCCAGGGTCGTGCCGGAACCAATGAACACGTTGCCGTATTGGTTCGACGCCTTGGTGGTCTGCACGGTCTGCTGGCGCGAATAACCGGCGGTATCGACGTTGGCGATGTTGTTACCCGTGGTCACCAACGCGGTCTGGCTTGCTGACAGACCCGACATCCCTATATTGAGCAAACTCATGGTTCAGACCTTATAAAGTCGTGGTGGCGCCTGCAGAAGCGTAGTTTTGGTAACTCGTCATCTGCCGGGCTATGTTCGAAATCTTATTCGCGTAGTTCGGGTCGGTGGCATAACCGGCCTTCTGCAACTCGCGTACAAACTGTTCGGGTTTATCGGCCGACTTCAGCACATCTTGATAGCGACTGTTGCTTTGCAGCAGGTTGACCAAGTCATGGAAACTGTCGCGGTACGAGGCGTAGGAACGGAACTCGGCCGTCTCCTTGACCATCGCCCCATTGCGGAATTCGCTGGTGATCGCCCGGGCCGAATCGCCCTTCCAGTTGGCGCTGGCCTTGATACCGAACAGGTTGTGACTGCTGCTGCCGTCGGGCTGGCGCATGACCGATTTGCCCCAACCGGTTTCCAGGGCGGCCTGGGCCACCAGGTAACGCGGGTCGACACCGATGCGGTCGGCCGCTTCCTTGGCCATTGGCAGCATGGCATTGACGAATTCGTCGGCATCGCGGAAGGCCTTGCGTGCCGGTGCCAGCGGCGGCTGGGCCACGGCGCGGCCATAAACCTGCATGTCGCCTTTCGGCTCGGCAGCCTTGAGTGCAGCCAACCAGTCGCCATTGGCCAGTTCGCCAGTCGCCGGTTTGACGGCGGCGATGGCGCGATCCGTCAGGACGTTCTGTGCAGGCGCATCGGCGTTGACCGCGGCCGAGGGCACCAGCCCGGCAAGCAGACGGTCAGCCAGTTTCGGTGGCAGGGCCAGGCGACGCTGGTTGAGCAGTTCCATGTCGTTGCGGTGGATACCCTCGGCCCCTTGCGGCGCACTCACAGCCCGCGAAGCCCACAGCGGACGCTGGCCGTTGCTACGCGACAAGGGACCGTCGGTAGGCAATGTACCTGCCGCCACCGGCGTCGGAACCCGCTTGGCCACCTTGTCCAACGCCTCCTGTTGCTTGGCGGCGGACAATGTGGCTGCCTCACCAGGGGCCGTAGGCTTGTTCTTGGACATCTGGCGCAACAGCACATCGGCCAGCCCGATGCCGCCGCCTTCGCGAGACATGGAAACGGCCAACTGCTGGTCGTACATTTCCTGGTACTGCTTGGCCTCGGGCGTGTTCATGGGATTGTCCTTGCCCAGCACCTCGGTGGCCGAACGCATGGACTTGAGCATCTCGCCAATGAACAGCGACTCGAACTCCTGGGCCACCTTGCGCAGGTTACCGTCGCTGTTCTTGTCGCCGACCTTGAGCTGATTGAGGCGGTTCAGGTCCGAGTAGGAAGCCGAATCCCCGCTGATCAAGGCGCCTTTGCGCATATCCACCATGGCCGGTGTCCTTAAATCACGATCAGGTCGGCTTGCAACGCGCCGGCCTGCTTCAAGGCTTCGAGAATCGCCATCAAGTCGCCCGGCGCCGCGCCGACCTGGTTCACCGCCCGGACGATTTCATCCAGGGTAGTGCCCGGGCCGAACTTGAACATCGGCTTGGCTTCTTGCTCGGCATTGACCCGCGAACGGGGCACTACGGCCGTCTGGCCGTTGGACAACGGGCCAGGCTGGCTGACGATCGGATCTTCGGTGATGGTCACGGTCAGACTGCCGTGGGTCACGGCGGCCGGGGAAACCTTGACGTTCTGGCCGATCACGATGGTGCCGGTACGCGAGTTGATGATGACTTTCGCCACCGCCTGGCCCGGATCGACCTCGAGGTTTTCCAGGATCGACAGGTAGTCGACCCGCTGGCTCGGATCCAGCGGCGCGGTGACGCGGATCGAACCGCCGTCGATGGCCTGGGCCACGCCTGGGCCAAGCATGTCGTTGATCTTGTCGACGATGCGCTTGGCGGTGGTGAAGTCGGAACGGTTGAGGTTCAGCGTCAGGCTGTTGCCCTGGTTGAAACCGCTCGGCACCGCACGTTCCACCGAAGCACCGCCGGGAATGCGACCGGCCGACGGAACGTTGACGGTGATCTTCGAACCGTCGCGACCCTCGGCATCGAAACCGCCCACCACGAGGTTGCCCTGGGCGATGGCGTAGACGTTGCCGTCGATACCCTTGAGTGGCGTCAGCAGCAACGTACCGCCACGCAGGCTCTTGGAGTTACCGATGGACGAGACGGTGATATCCACCTGCTGACCGGGCTTGGCGAATGCCGGCAGATCGGCACTGACCGACACCGCTGCGACGTTCTTCAACTGCACGTTGCCAGAGCCGGCCGGCACCTTGATGCCGAACTGCGACAGCATGTTGTTGAAGGTCTGCAGGGTGAACGGGGTCTGGGTGGTCTGGTCGCCGGTGCCGTTCAGGCCCACGACCAGGCCGTAGCCGATCAACTGGTTGGAGCGCACGCCGGAAATGCTGGCGATGTCCTTCAAACGCTCGGCCTGAGCGGTAAAGGCTGCAGACATCACCAAGGCACCGATCAACAGCTGCTTAAGATTCAACTGGGCCACCTAGAAAGGGAACTTCGGGCTGAGGAAGAAACGGTCGAACCAGCCTGGCTGACTCGCATCGGCAAAGGCACCGGTGCCCGAATAGGTGATGCGCGCATCGGCCACACGAGTTGACGGAACAGTATTATCGGTAGAGATGTCATCGGCGCGAACCATGCCGGCGATGCGCACCAGCTCGTCACCGGTGTTGAGGGTCAGCCACTTCTCGCCCCGCACGGCAATGATGCCGTTGGGCAGCACATCGGCGACGGTCACGGTGATCGAACCGGTCAGGCTGTTGCTCTGGCCCGACTGACTGTCACCCTTGGTGGCCCGGTCGGCACTGTAACCGGCGTTGAGGCTCAGGTCATTGCTGCCGATCGGGTTGTTGGTGGTCAGGCTGGAGCCGAACAGCGAGGTCAGGCCGACGCTGGTTTCGCTGGTCTTGTCGATCTGCGAGTTGGCGTTCTTGCTGGCCTGGGTTCGCTCGTTCAGGGTGATGGTGATGATGTCACCGACCCGGAAGGCCTTGCGGTCGCTGTACAGGTTCTGCTCGAAGCCGGCCTGGTAGATCGAGCCATTGTTGGCGGCAGCCGGCAACGGCGTGCGTGGCAACACCGGAGCGTAATACGGGTCATTGGGCCTGGGTGTCGGCGCGACACAGCCCGCGAGTGCGGTGATGCCACTCAGTGCCAGAACAGATACGAAGCGTTTCATGACCCTACCTCTTGGTGTTGCAGGCGACCCTGGGGTCGCCCTGTCTACGTGGTGACGGACGTTGTGACGATTACAGATTCTGCGTAACGAACGAGAGCATCTGGTCGGCGGTGGAGATCACCTTGGAGTTCATCTCGTAGGCACGCTGGGTGGTGATCATGTTGACCATCTCCTCGACGGTGCTCACGTTGGAGGTTTCCAGGGTGTTCTGCAGCGTGGTGCCGAAACCGTTCAGGCCCGGGGTGCCGACTTGCGGCGCGCCACTGGCAGCGGTTTCCAGGAATAGGTTGTTGCCCACCGCTTGCAGGCCGGCCGGGTTGATGAAGTCGGCGGTCTGCAGGTTGCCAATCACCTGGGCGGCCGGGTTGCCTGCCACGGTGATGGACACGGTGCCGTCACGGCCCACGGTAAAGGTCTGGGCATCGTTCGGAATGACGATCGCCGGCTCCAGGGCGAAACCGCTGGCGTTGACGATCTGGCCATTGGAGTCGAGGTGGAACGTACCGTCACGGGTGTAGGACGTGGTGCCGTCCGGTTGCAGGATCTGGAAGAAACCGCGACCGTCAATGGCCATGTCCAGCGGCTGCTCGGTGGTCTGCAGGCTGCCGGCGTTGAAGTTTTTCTGGGTGCCGACAATGCGCACACCGGTACCCACTTGCAGGCCCGACGGCAATTCGCTGTCCTGGGTCGATTGGGCGCCAGGCTGGCGTTTTACCTGATACAGCAGGTCCTGGAACTCGGCGCGGTCACGTTTGAAACCCGTGGTCGAGACGTTCGCCAGGTTGTTGGAAATAGTGGAAAGGTTGGTGTCCTGGGCGGACAGACCTGTTTTGGCAACCCATAGAGCCGGAAGCATTCGATTCTCCTCGTACGCCTGTTTTTCGGCGCAGCGCTGTAATTAATGATTAGATCTGCAAGACCCGAGCCATGGCTTCATCGCCTTCTTTGGCGGTGTTCATCATCTTGACGTGGAGCTCGAACTGCTTGGCCAAGGCCAGCACCGAAGTCATTTCATCCACGGCGTTGACGTTGCTCGCCTCCTGGAAACCCGACACCAACTGCACGTTGGCATCGATGGGCGCCGGCTGGCCGTCCTTGGTCCGGATCGAACCGTCCAGGCCCTTGGTCATGTTCTTGAGGTCCGGGTTGACCAGCTTGATGCGGTCCACTTCAGCCATCACCCGCGGGCCTTCGCCCATGGCGCGAATGCTGATGGTGCCGTCCTGGCCAATTTCGATTTTCTGCTCTGGCGGCACGGCGATCGGCCCGCCGTTGCCCATCACCGGCATGCCGTTGCCAGCCCGCAGCACGCCCAGGGCGTCGACATTGAGGCTGCCGGTGCGCACGTAGCTTTCACCGCCGTCGGGGTTCTGCACGGCCATCCAACCCGGCCCGCTCACCGCGACGTCGAGGTCACGACCGGTTTCCACCAGTGCGCCCGGGGTGAAGTCCGTGGCAGGCCGTTCGGACATGGCAAAGGCCCGCGCCGGAAAGCTGTCGCCAAACACCGGCATCGAGCGCGCCTGCTCCAGGTCTTTCTGAAAACCATTGGTGGAGATGTTCGCCAGGTTGTTGGCATGGGCCCGCTGCGCCAGTGCGTTCTGGCTGGCGCCGGTCATTGCCACATAAAGGTACTTGTCCACTGTCGTTCCTCTGCATGCCGGACGTTTGCCGCCCACTGCTGTGTTGCACAGCCTTAAGCAATTTGCAGACCAACTTTTTTCTGGCGCCACGAGCCCCGGTAAACAAAGGACTTGTGGGTTCTGGAAGGGAATTTTGGAATGGATCGAAGACGAAAAACCGGCGGTGTCATGCCGCTGCAAGGCAAAGGTATACCCCTGCGGCAACTGCTCCACATTCTTGTGGCGAGGGGATTTATCCCCGCTGGGGTGCGAAGCGCCCCTAAAAACAGACAACTAAAGTGTGTCAGGTTGACTGCTTTGGGGCTGCTACGCAGCCCGGCGGGGATAAATCCCCTCGCCACAATTGATTACGCACTGGGTTCTTTGCCGACTTCATATTCGCGCAATTTATTGGCAATGGTCGTATGGGAAACCCCCAGCCGCTTGCCCAGTTGCCGGCTGCTCGGGTGTTCGGAGTACAAGCGCTCCAGCACCGCTTTCTCGAAACGCCCAACGATCTCGTCCAGCCCCCCCTCCAGGGAAAAATCGCCAAGGGGTTGGCGCACGCCGTAGTCCGGCAAGCGGATATGCTCGGCCTTCACCGTGCCGCCATCGCACAGGGAAACGGCCTGGAACAGCACGTTTTCCAACTGCCGGACGTTGCCCGGCCAGTGGTAGTGACTCAGACGCTCCATCGCCGCCGGGGCCAGCTTGGGCAGCGGACAACCGATCTGGCGGCTGGCCTGGTCAAGAAAATGCTCCACCAGCGGCGCCAGGCCATCGAGGCATTCGCGCAGCGGTGGGATGTGCAAGGACAGCACGTTCAAGCGGTGGTACAGATCCTGACGGAATTCGCCCCGGGCGCAGAGTTCGGACAAATCGACCTGGGTGGCGCAGATCACCCTGACGTCCAGGTACACCTCTTCATCGCTGCCGACACGCCGGAAGCAACCGTCCTGCAGAAAGCGCAGCAGTTTCACTTGCAGGCGCGGGCTCATTTCCCCGACCCCGTCGAGGAACAGCGTCCCCCCGGCGGTCAGCTCCAGCAGGCCGAGCTTGCCTTCGGCCCGGGCGCCTTCGAAGGCCCCCGGCCCGTAGCCGAATAGTTCGGTCTCGGCCATGGACTCCGGCAGCCCGGCACAGTTGAGCGCCATCAATGGCGATTGCCCGCGCGGGCTCGCCAGGTGACAGGCGCGGGCCAGCAGCTCCTTGCCAGTGCCGGTTTCGCCTTCTATCAATAGCGGCGCGTCCAGCGGGGCCATGCGCCGGGCCTCGCGGACCACCGCCGCCATCACTTTCGAACTCTGGAAAATACTGTCGAAGCCGCGCAGTTCCTGCTTGCGCACGTTATAGATCCGCTCGCCCACGCGGTCGGCCCGATGCAGCGTCAGCACCGCACCGGCCATGGCTTCGCTGTCGTCGTGCTCCGATTGCAGTGGCGCGATGTCGGCCAGGAACACATCGCCCTTGACCTTGACCCGCAGGCCGTTGATGCGCGACTGGTTAGCCCGCACCAGTTCCGGCAAGTCGAAATCCTCGGCATAGCGGGACAGGGGAATGCCCGGCACCTCGTCCACTCGCACCCCGAGCAACTGCGCCGCCGCCCGGTTGGCCGCAACGATGGAGCCACCCATGTCGATAGACAGCACCGGGAATTCCAAAGCGCCGAGCAAGGCGTTGAGTTCCATGTGCCGACGCTCACTGGGCATCAGTCCTACGCGCTTGACGCCAAACACCCCGGCGATGCCTTCGAATTTCGGACGCAGCGCCTGGAACTGGATGTTGATCAGGTTTGGGCAGTGCAGGTAGATCGCGTTGCCATGCTCGCCACCGACCTCGCCTCGGGCGACGTTGATACCGTATTCCACCAATAGGTTGAGAATGTCCCGCAGGATGCCGATGCGATTCTGGCAATGGACTTTGATGCGCATGAAAAGGCCCGGATGTGGATGAGAGAGTGGTGCCCCATTCAAGCCCGACACACACCCTGTGGCGAGGGAGCTTGCTCCCGCTGGGCTGCGAAGCGGCCCTGTTTTTGGGACTGCCGCGCAGTCCAGCGGGAGCAAGCTCCCTCGCCACGGGTTTTATGTTGGTTTTTTGTCTAGGCACACAAATAGTTGTCAAGATTATGTGACAGCTGTAGACCATTTCCCAGCCAAAAATCTCGACATGGCCGCGGCTCGACCTCATACGTAACGAAAACTTTACAAAATGACACGCACTTGTCCCTACCCACCTGTTTTCTTCGGCTGCACGCGCTCCTGCTTCGGGTTATCTCTAATGCATCGCTGGACATAAAAACAAACAGCCTTCCCCACGAGGGAAATCAGCAGGAGAGCAGCATGAAGCAGACGCAGTACGTGGCCCGCGAGCCCGATGCGCAAGGTTTTATCCACTACACCGCCGAAGAACACGCGGTGTGGAACACGCTGATCACCCGCCAGCTGAAAGTCATCGAAGGCCGTGCGTGCCAGGAGTACCTGGATGGCATCGACAAGCTGGGCCTGCCCCACGACCGTATCCCGCAACTGGACGAAATCAACAAGGTGCTGGGCGAGACCACGGGCTGGCAAGTCGCCCGGGTGCCAGCGTTGATCCCCTTCCAGACCTTTTTCGAATTGCTCGCCAGCAAACAGTTTCCTGTGGCCACCTTCATTCGTACCCGAGAAGAGCTGGATTACCTGCAAGAGCCGGACATTTTTCACGAGATCTTCGGCCACTGCCCATTGCTGACCAACCCTTGGTTCGCGGAATTTACCCACACCTACGGCAAACTCGGCCTACAGGCCTCCAAGGAAGAACGCGTCTACCTGGCGCGCCTGTACTGGATGACCATCGAGTTCGGCCTGGTGCAGACCCCGCAGGGCCGGCGCATCTACGGCGGCGGCATCCTGTCTTCGCCCAAGGAAACCGTGTACTGCCTGTCGGACGAACCGGAACACCAGGCCTTCGATCCGCTGGAAGCCATGCGCACGCCGTATCGCATCGACATCCTGCAACCGGTGTATTTCGTGCTGCCCGAACTCAAGCGTCTGTTCGACCTGGCTCACGAAGACATCATGGGCATGGTCAAGCGCGGTCGGGAGCTGGGCTTGCATGCCCCGAAATTCCCACCAAAAGCGGCGTGAACCGCCTCTTTTAATCCCAATTGAGTCTGTTGCACGACGCTGCTTTGCTTTAGCGTGGGTGCATCGACGTTTTCCAAATATTCGATCCAGGAACACACCATGAACACTCTGAACCAAGCCCATTGCGAAGCCTGCCGCGCCGATGCCCCGCAAGTCAGCGACGAAGAACTGCCGGTGCTGATCAAGCAGATCCCCGACTGGAACATCGAAGTGCGCGACGGCGTGATGCAACTGGAAAAAGTTTTCCTGTTCAAGAACTTCAAGCACGCCCTGGCGTTCACCAACGCCGTCGGCGAGATCTCCGAGGCCGAAGGCCACCACCCAGGCCTGCTCACCGAATGGGGCAAAGTCACCGTGACCTGGTGGAGCCACTCCATCAAGGGCCTGCACCGCAACGACTTCATCATGGCCGCCCGCACCGATGACGTGGCCAAGACCGCCGAGGGCCGCAAGTAATGCATTTCGACGCCATCGGCCGAGTCCCCGGCGACCCGATCCTGGGCCTGATGGAGGCCTACGGGGCGGACGCCAACCCGAGCAAGTTCGACCTGGGCGTGGGCGTCTACAAGGATGCCCAGGGCCTGACGCCGATTCTTCAGTCAGTGAAACAGGCTGAACAACGGCTAGTGGATCGCCAGACCACCAAGACCTACATCGGCGGCCATGGCGACGCTGCATTCGGCCAATTGATCAACGAGCTCGTACTGGGTGCCGACTCTCCGCTGATCAGCGCAAAACGTGCCGGCGCCACCCAGACACCGGGTGGCACCGGTGCGCTGCGCCTGAGTGCCGACTTCATCGCTCAATGCCTGCCGGGCCGTGGCGTGTGGCTGAGCAACCCGACCTGGCCGATCCACGAGACCATCTTCGCCGCGGCCGGGGTCAAGGTCGGTCACTACCCTTACGTGGGCGCCGATAACCGCCTGGATTTCGAGGCGATGCTGGCGACCTTGAACCAGGCCCCCAAAGGCGATGTCGTGCTGCTGCACGCCTGCTGCCACAACCCCACCGGGTTCGACCTGTCCCATGAGCAATGGCGTCAGGTGTTGGAGGTGGTGCGCGACCGCGACCTGCTGCCGCTGATCGATTTCGCCTACCAGGGCTTCGGCGATGGATTGGAACAGGACGCCTGGGCGGTCCGGCTGTTTGCCCAAGCCCTGCCGGAAGTGCTGGTCACCAGTTCCTGCTCGAAGAACTTCGGCCTGTACCGCGATCGTACCGGTGCGTTGATCGTCTGTGCCCGGGATGCCGAGAAGCTGGTGGACATCCGCAGCCAACTGGCAAACATCGCCCGCAACCTGTGGTCGACACCGCCGGATCATGGAGCGGCCGTGGTGGCGACCATTCTCGGCAACCCGGAACTCAAAAGCCTGTGGGCCGATGAAGTCCAGGCCATGCGCCTGCGCATCGCGCAATTGCGCAGCGGTTTGCTGGAGGCCCTCGAACCCCATGGCTTACGCGAGCGCTTCGCCCATATCGGCGTGCAACGCGGGATGTTTTCCTACACCGGCCTGACACCGGAACAGGTCAAGCACCTGCGCGAACGCCACAGTGTCTACATGGTCGGCACTGGCCGGGCCAACGTGGCCGGCATCGACGCCACGCGCCTGGACCTGCTGGCCGAAGCGATTGCCGACGCGTGCAAGTAACCCAAGGCCAGGCACTTTCCCTGTGGCGAGGGAGCTTGCTCCCGCTGGGCGGCGAAGCCGCCCCAAAAGCCTGGTTAGAGGCCGCCTGACACTCCTAGGTGCCCGGTTTCAGGGCTGCTGCGCAGCCCAGCGGGAGCAAGCTCCCTCGCCACAGTGGATCCCCCCCCAAGTCATCCGCCGCCCTTGAGACGTTACTGGCCCGTCCACTCCCGGACAAACTGCCCGACATCTTCCTGCGGTGCCGTGCGCGCTTCTTTCTGCGGCGTGCCCAGGTAGAGGAAACCGATCACCTCTTCCCCGTCCTCAAGGCCAAGCCCCCTGGCCACATGCGGCGAGTACGCCAGTTCACCGGTACGCCACACACCGCCAACCCCCTGGGCATACGCCGCCAACAAGATGCCATGGGCCGCGCAGCCGGCCGCCAACAGTTGCTCGGATTTGGGGATTTTGAAATGGTCCTGCAGACGGGCGACCACCACCACGACCAGGGGCGCGCGCAATGGGCCGTTGAGGGCCTTTTCCACGACGCTTTCCGGTACCAGCGGGTCATTGAACCGCGCAGCTTCGGCCAGCAGTTCGCCCATGCGATGCCGCGCCTGCCCTTCGACCGTCAGAAAACGCCATGGCCGCAACTGGCCGTGATCCGGCGCCCGCATGGCCGCGGCAAACATGAGCTCGCGCTGCTCCGCAGTGGGGGCCGGGTCCACCAGGCGCGGGACGGAAACACGGTTGAGCAAAGCGTCGAGAGCCTGCATCGGCCACCTCCTGAAAAAATGTCCAGCTATTCTAGTGGCTGTGCGGCGAGTTCGTCAGCGCAAATTCCGCGGCCAGTTGCCCACTCGGCGCCAGGTGCCGGTTTACAGGGCGCTTGTCGCGGGTAGAATGGCGCCCTTCCTTTTCCAGCCTGAGCGGACTTCATGGCGTTGCCGACCCTGCGGATCATTGGTTTCATCATCGGCATCTTCCTGATCACCCTGGCGATCTTCATGGTCGTGCCCATGGCCACCCTGATGGTCTTCGAGCGCACCGCCGACCTGCCGTCGTTCCTCTGGTCGAGCATGATTACCTTCCTCGCCGGCCTGGCGCTGGTGCTTCCCGGGCGCCCGGAACACATCCACCTGCGCCCGCGCGACATGTACTTGCTGACTGTCAGCAGTTGGCTGGTGGTGTGTATCTTTGCCGCGCTGCCGTTCCTGCTGACCCAGAAGATCAGCTATACCGACTCGTTTTTCGAAAGCATGTCGGGCATCACCGCCACCGGCGCCACCGTCCTGAGCGGCCTGGACACCATGTCCCCGGGCATCCTGATGTGGCGCTCGCTGCTGCACTGGCTCGGCGGTATCGGCTTCATCGGCATGGCTGTGGCGATCCTGCCCCTGCTACGCATCGGTGGCATGCGGCTGTTCCAGACCGAATCGTCGGACCGCTCGGAAAAAGTCATGCCCCGTTCCCACATGGTGGCGCGGCTGATCGTGGCGTCCTACGTAGGCATCACCATCCTCGGCACCCTGGCGCTCTGGTGGGCCGGGATGAGCCTGTTCGATGCCATCAACCATGCGATGTCGGCGATCTCCACCGGCGGTTTCTCCACCTCGGACCTGTCCCTGGCCAAATGGACCCAGCCGGCGGTGCACTGGGTCGCCATTGTCATCATGATCCTCGGCAGCCTGCCGTTTGCCCTGTACGTCTCGATGTTGCGGGGCAATCGCCGGGCGCTGATCAAGGACCAGCAGGTCCAGGGGCTCATCGGGGTGTTGTTGGTGACCTGGCTGGTGCTCGGCACCTGGTATTGGGCGACCACCGACCTGCATTGGCTGGACGCGCTGCGGCACGTGGCGCTGAACGTGACGTCCATCGTCACCACCACCGGTTTCGCCCTCGGCGACTACAGCCTGTGGGGCAATTTTTCGCTGATGCTGTTTTTCTACCTGGGGTTCGTCGGTGGTTGCTCAGGCTCGACGGCCGGCGGGATCAAGATTTTCCGCTTCCAGGTCGCCTACATCCTGCTGCGGGCCAACCTGAATCAACTGATCCACCCCCGCGCGGTGATCAAACAGAAATACAACGGTCATCGCCTTGACGAAGAAATCGTCCGCTCGATCCTTACGTTCTCGTTCTTCTTCGCCATCACCATCTGCGTGATCGCCCTGCTGCTGTCGCTGCTGGGCGTGGAATGGATGACGGCGCTGACCGGTGCGGCCAGCACCGTGTCCGGCGTCGGCCCGGGGCTGGGAGAGATCATCGGGCCGGCCGGCAACTTCGCACCGCTGCCGGACGCGGCCAAGTGGATTCTGTCCGCAGGCATGCTGCTGGGCCGACTGGAGATCATCACGGTGTTCGTGCTGTGTATCCCGGCGTTCTGGCGTCACTGACCGCTTCTGGCTGGCTCGCCAACCGTGCCCGGTATTCGCCGGGCGTGGTGTCGAACCAACGACGAAAGGCCCGGAAAAAATTGCTCGGGTCGGCAAACCCCAACAGATAGGCGATCTCCAGCAGCGTCATGCCCGGCTGCGCCAGATACTGCTCGGCCAGTTCACGACGGGTGTCCTCCAGCAAACTCTGGAAACTGGTGCCCTCCTCCTGCAAGCGCCGCTGCAAGGTGCGCTGTGACAGGTGCAGCGTCTGCGCCACCACGTCACGCTTGGGCTCGCCCTGGGGCAACAGTCGGCACAACACTTGTCGCGCCTTGTGGGTCACACGGCTTTCCGAAAAACGCGCGAGGTATTCACCGGCAAACCGGTCATGCAACTGCGCCATGGCTTCGTTGGCCGTAGGCAGCGGCGCCTCCATGTCGGCCCGTTCAAAAATCAGCGCATCATAAGACGCACCGAACTCCAGCGGCGCGCAGAAGGCTCGCTGATATGGCGCCAGGTCCAAGGGTTCGGTGCCTTGGAACAGCACTTTTACCGGGTGCAAGGTACGCCCGGTCAGCCAGTTGCACAGGGCCAACGCACAGGCCAGGGATGCTTCGGCACTTTGACGGGTCGGGGGCAAATGATCGCCGTGTACCGTCAAAATCAGCCCGTAGCCTTCTTCCAAGCGGCGAAAACTCAAGTCGGCGCTTTCGGCAATGATCCGCTGGTATCGCACCAGTCGCTGGAACCCCTCCGCCAGCGTGCGACTGGACATCAAGGCGTAGCCCGCCACATGGAACGAGGCCGGGCGCACCACTTTACCCATGTTCAAGCCAATGGCCGGGTTACCTGACAATTCCACCGCCCGTTGCCAGAGCCGCGTCATCGAGTCCTGGGGGAAACGTGCATCCGGATCGTCCAGCGCATCAAAGTCCAGCCCCAGTTGCTTGAACAGCACCCGACAATCCAGGCCGTCGATTTCCAACGCCTTGACAATCCCCATCGCCCAGCTTGAAGAAGTCGTTCGTTCGTTCATGACGTTTTACTTGCATGACGAGCCGCAGGGTACGGCTGGATTTGCGAAGGATAGCAGTGTCCGGTCTTACCAATAACGCCCCTTTTGGACAAGCGGCTGTTGTTGTCAGGCAAGACGCCACGACGAGTCATAGCCCGCTATGGCGAGGAGTGGCAACGCAGCATGACGGCAACAGAAGCCGTCCAAAAGGGGCGTTATTGGTAAGACCGGACACTAGAGTGGCGCCCATTGTCACTGGCTGTTGCAAATGATGGCTCTAGACTCAAAGCAAGCCACTGGATGCATCGGTCGCCAGAACAATAACCAAAGAGCCTGCAGTCTTGGAAAACACTAAACGATTCAATAGCTTCGCCGAGTTCTACCCGTACTACCTCAGCGAACACAGCAACAGCACCTGCCGACGACTGCATTTCATGGGCACCTCCCTGGTCATCCTGGTGTTCGCCCTCGCTCTCGTCGTGGGTAGCGGGTGGCTGTGGCTCGCCCTGCCCGTGGCCGGCTACGGCTTCGCCTGGGTCGGGCACTTCTTCTTCGAAAAGAACCGTCCCGCCACCTTCCAGCATCCGCTCTACAGCCTGCTCGGCGATTTCGTCATGTACCGCGACATGCTGTTGGGCAAGGTCGCGTTCTAACAAGGACTGCCGATGAGCAACCACGCGCGCTTTACCCACATGAAAGAAGGCACCCAACAAGACTGGGCGATCATCGCGGCCGACTTCAGCGCCTACGCGCGGCAATTGCCGGGCCGGATCCTCGCCCACTTGAAACTGCTGGACGGCGATTTCGGCGGGTTCCCGGTGGATCGCCTGACCCATTCCCTGCAAACCGCCACCCGCGCCTACCGTGACGGGCGGGACGAGGAGTACGTGGTCTGCGCCCTGCTCCACGACATCGGTGACACCCTGGGTTCATACAACCACCCGGACATCGCCGCGGCGATCCTCAAGCCCTTCGTCAGCGCCGAAAACCTGTGGATGGTGGAGAAGCACGGGATTTTCCAGGGCTATTACTTCTTCCATCACCTGGGCATGGACCGACACCTGCGCGAGCAATTCAGTGGTCATCCGCAATACCAGGCGACCATTGAGTTCTGTGCGAAGTACGACGCGGCGGCATTCGATGCCGAATACGACACCCTGCCCTTGAGTTTCTTCGAGCCGATGCTGGAAAGGGTCTTTGCCACGCCGAAGCAATCGATCTACAAGGCGGCGATGGCGGAACAAACGCCGCCCTGACAGACACAGAAACCTATGTGGCGAGGGAGCTTGCTCCCGCTGGGTGGCGGAGCCGCCCCTCAAAAAACAGGGCCCCGAAAAACAGGGCCGCTTCGCGCCCCAGCGGGAGCAAGCTCCCTCGCCACAGGGGTTAACCCTGTCCGGTGCAAACAGGGTCAGATGTTTGCTTGCGAAAGTATCAAGCCGACCTACACCGGCTCGGCCACTTTCAACTCTGCCTTGAGCAACGCCTCCCGCGCCTGGGCCTCCGCCAACCGATACAACTCGATCGTCCCATCCCAATGCTCGATCAGCGCCGTGCAGGATTCGACCCAATCGCCACAATTAAGGTATTCCACCTCGCCCACCCTACGCATCTCGGCGTGGTGGATATGCCCACAGACCACGCCATGCAGTTCGCGCTTCACACACTCGTGGGCGATGGCTTCTTCGAAATCGCTGATGAAACTGACGGCGGTCTTGACCTTATGCTTGAGGTACGCCGACAACGACCAGTAGCCGTAGCCGTAACGGGCTCGCCAATGGTTTAGCCAGCGGTTCAACGTGAGGGTGAACTCGTAGGCCGAATCCCCGAGGAACGCCAGCCAACGGTGGTACCGGGTGATGACATCGAACTGGTCACCATGGATCACCAACAGATGCCGGCCATCGGCCGTGACGTGCACCGCTTCGTCCACCAACTGGATATTGCCCAGGATCAGCTTCGAATAGCGCCGCAGGAATTCGTCATGGTTGCCGGTGACGTAGATCACTTCGGTGCCGCGCTTGCTCATGGTCAGCAAGCGACGAATGACGTTGGTGTGGGCCTGGGGCCAATACATGCCACCGCGCAGTTTCCAACCATCGATGATGTCACCCACCAGGTAGATCTTGTCGGCGTGGTAGCCCTTGAGAAACTGCGACAAGTGCTCGGCCTGGCAATCCCGGGTACCCAGGTGCACATCGGAAATCCACAGGGTGCGTACACGCTGTTTGCGGCTGGGTCTGGCGAGCTCGGCGCTGGTCATTGGGCAACCCTCTGATCGTTTTCGCCACTGTGCACGCCAGCGGTTAATGGCCCATGACAAACACAAGTCCATTACATGACAGCGCGGGGCGGTGTGCCCTCGGTGTATGCTGGCGGCCTGATACGGGAGACCGCGATGAGACCGATCCTCACGCTACGCCACTACAGCCACGATCTGATTGTCCACAGCCACGACCACGCGCAACTGGTGTTCGGGTTGTCCGGCGCGCTGGATTTCGAGGTCGAAGGGCGTGGCAGCCAGGTGGTGCAACAGAGTTTCGTGGTAGTACCCGCCGGTGCCCATCACGCCTGCGGCAGCCCCCACGGCAGCCGCTGCCTGGTGCTGGATGTGCCCAGTGACGATTGGGTCGGGCAATGCCTGGGGGATCACGCCGACGCCAGCCGCCGTTTGCTCGACGACACCGCGCGCCTGCCCCTGGATGCGGGGCAAAGCCAGTTGGTCAGTTGGTTGGCGGGCAGCCCGGTGGACGATCCGGTGATCGCCCAGCAAGGCGCGGTGCTGCTGCTGGCGAGTCTCAATAACGCTCGCCAGGCAACCCACGGCGGCCGGCGCCTGCCCTACGCCGCGCTCAATGCCCACATCGACCAGAACGCCGCCTATGCGCTGCAAGTGGCGGACCTGGCGCGAATCGCCGGCCTCTCCAACGCCCGCCTGCACGCACGCTTCGTCGCCGAGTGCGGGCAAACCCCGATGGAGTACATCCGCAGCCGCCGCTTGCACCAGGCCGTGGCGTTGTTGCGTGATTCGCAGTTGCCCATCGGTGAGATCGCCCACCGCGTCGGCTACAGCTCCCAAAGTGCCTTCGCCGCGGCGGTGCTGCGCGAATTCGGCGTCTCGCCGGGCAAGCTGCGGCGTCAGCGCTAGCTTCGCGCTAAAAATCGCTAGGATCGCGACAGACGCCAGCACCTCCCCAACGCTTAAATACCCCCATGGGATCGATGTTTGTCCGTCGGTTTTGGCTTATCTGTTGAAAGGATTGAAATGACACCTCGTACCGCCCTCGGCGCCCTGCACATCGGCGCACTCATGTTTGGCCTGACCGGTGTCTTTGGCAAACTCGCCGCGGCTTCGCCGGCGGTCATCGTGTTCGGGCGCGCCGTCTTCGCCGTGCTGGCCCTGGCGATGTTCGCCCGGTTCGCCAGCAACAGCCGCTGGCAGAAGCTGCGGGCCCGGGATGGCCGGAGATTGTTGCTTGGGGGGCTGTTGCTGGCCGGGCATTGGGTGAGTTTCTTCATCGCCGTGAAGGTGGCCGGCGTGGCGGTCGCCACGCTGGGGTTCGCCAGTTTCCCGGCCTTCACGGTATTGCTCGAGGGGCTGATCTTCCGCGAACGGATTCGCGCCAATGAAATCTGGCTGGTGGTGCTGGTGAGCGTCGGCCTGGTGTTGGTCACGCCGAACTTCGACCTGGCCAGCGGTGCCACCACTGGCCTGCTGTGGGCCGTGGCCTCGGGGTTGCTCTTCTCCCTGTTGTCCTTGACCAACCGTGCCGGTTCGGCGCACGTCCCGCCGGTTCAGGCCGCGCTGTGCCAGAACGTGGTGGTCGGGTTGTGCCTGCTGCCGATGGCCGCGCCACAATTGAGCGACGTTCGCCCCCTCGACTGGTTGTGGATCGGCTTGCTCGGCGTGTTCTGCACCGGCCTGGCCCACAGCCTGTTCGTCGCCAGCCTGGCGGTGATCAAGGCCCGCACGGCGGCGGTGGTGTTCGCCATGGAGCCGGTCTATGGCATCGCCATGGCCTGGTGGCTGTTCGATGAGAACCCGACCCTGCGCATGCTGCTGGGCGGCGTGGTGATCATCGCGGCCATCGTGATCTCAAGCCAACTGGGTGGTTCGAAGAAACCGGGGGTTGGCGCCCAAGCCGCGTCTCACTGAACCCGATCGTTGTGGCCCAAGTCCCGCTCCGGATCGATCCGGTCGCGGACCCGCTGCTTGAGGACCTTGGCTTCGGGAAAACCGCCATCGGCCTTGCGCTCCCAGATCTGCGTATTGTCGCAACTGATGTGGAACACGCCACCGGTGCCCGGCACCAGGGACACTTTGCCCAAGTCGTCGCCGAAGGTGCTGAGCAGTTCCTGGGCCAGCCAGGCAGCGCGCAACAGCCATTGGCACTGGGTGCAATACGTGATGACGACTTCCGGTTTATGTTCGGTCATTGCGGGTGGACTCCTGGATTCGAAGGCGTCGTTATAATACCCGCCTTTGACGCCCGCCCCGAGATTGACGATGCGCCGCCTCCTGCCCCTCCTGCTTCTGTTGCTGTTGCCCCTGCTCGGCCATGCCAACGTGCCCGCCGTCGAAGCGCCACGCCCGAAAATCGGCCTGGTGCTGTCCGGCGGTGCCGCACGGGGGCTGGCTCACATCGGCGTGCTCAAGGCCCTGGAAGAGCAAGGCATCAAGATCGATGCCATCGCCGGCACCAGCATGGGCGCGGTCATCGGCGGGCTGTATGCCTCAGGCTACAAGATCGACGAACTGGAAAAACTCGCCCTGGGCATCGACTGGCAACAGGCTCTGTCCGATGCGCCGCCACGCAAGGACGTACCCTTCCGGCGCAAGCAGGATGACCGGGACTTCCTGGTCAAACAGAAACTGAGTTTTCGTGACGACGGCAGCCTCGGCCTGCCCTTGGGGGTCATCCAGGGCCAGAACCTGGCCCTGCTGCTCGAAAGCCTGCTGGCCCACGCCAGCGATACACGGGACTTCGACAAACTGCCGATCCCGTTTCGCGCAGTCGCCACTGACATCGCCACGGGCGAAAAAGTCGTGTTCCGCAAAGGCCACCTGCCCAAGGTCATCCGCGCCAGCATGTCGATCCCGGCGGTATTCGCCCCGGTGGAACTGGACAACCGACTGCTGGTGGACGGCGGCATGTCCGACAACATCCCGCTGGATGTGGCCCGGGAAATGGGCGTGGACGTGGCCATCGTGGTCGACATCGGTACGCCCCTGCGCAACCGCAAGCAACTGGTCACGGTGGTGGATGTGCTGAACCAGTCGACCACCCTGATGACCCGGCGCAACTCTGAAGAGCAACTGGCAACGCTGAAGAAAGACGACGTGCTGATCCAGCCGGCGCTGGCGAGCTTCGGCTCCACCGATTTCGGCCGGGCCCAGGACATGATCGACGCCGGTTACCGTGCCACGCGGATACTCGAGACACGCCTGGCGCCTCTACGCCCGTCCGAGGCGCCCGACGCCGAGCTCATGGCCGCGCGCACCCCAAGCGAGCGCACGCCGGTCATCACCGCCATTCGTGTGGAGAACGACTCGAAAGTCGGCGATGACGTGATCCGCTATTACGTTCGCCAGAAGATCGGCGAGCCGCTGGACCTGGGCCGCCTGCAGACCGACATGGGCACGCTGTACGGCCTGGATTACTTCGAACAGGTGCAATACCGCGTGGTCCGCAAGGGCCCGGATCACACGCTGGTGATCAGCGCCCGGGGCAGACGCACCGGCACCGACTACCTTCGGCTGGGGCTGAGCCTGTCGGACGACATGCGCGGCGACAGCGCTTTCAACCTGGGGGCCAGCTATCGGGTCAACGGCATCAATCGCCTCGGTGCCGAATGGCTGACCCGGGCGCAGATCGGCGACAAGCAGGAGCTGTACAGCGAGTTCTACCAACCATTGGATGTCGGTTCACGTTACTTCATCGCCCCCTACGGGCAATTTGAATCTCGCAACGTGGAGTCCATCCTGGACAACGATCCGGTGGCCCAGTATCGCGTCGAGCGCTATGGCTTCGGGCTGAACGTGGGCCGCCAGATCAGCAACAACGGCGAAATCCGCTTCGGTGTCGGCCAGGCCTGGGGCAAGGCGGATGTGCGCATTGGCGATCACGACCAGCCCAGCGAAAACTTCAATGAAGGTTTCTATGAGCTGAAGTACTCCTTCGATTCCTTCGACAACGTGTATTTCCCCCACGAAGGGGAAGATATCGGCCTGAGCTGGCGTCAATACGAACCAGGACTGGGTTCCGACCAGCGTTACCGCCAGTGGGAGTTCAAGCTGGACAAAGCCCTAAGCAGCGGCCCGGATACCTTCATCCTGGGCGGGCGCTACGGTCGAACACTGGACACTGCTGAAGTCGTGACATCCAGCTTTGTGCTCGGTGGCGCGCGGCAGCTGTCAGGTTTTCGCGAAGACGGGATATCCGGACAGAACATCAGCCTGATGCGTGCCGTGTATTACCGCCGCCTCACACCGCGGGCCTATCTGCCACTGGACTTCCCGCTGTACGTCGGCGGCTCGTTGGAACGCGGCAGGGCGTGGAACAACGACAACGAATTCGACAGCGGTTACATCAACGCCGCCAGCATTTTCCTGGGCTTCGATACACCGCTGGGGCCACTGAACTTCAGCTATGGCTTTAACGACGATGATGAACAGGCGGTGTATCTGAACCTGGGGCAGACGTTTTGATGGGCTGTCTGGACAGGATTTGACAGCCTGATAGGCCGCTATCGCGAGCAACCTCGCTCCCACATGGGGGCGCAGGTGGCTGTGGGAGCGAGCTTGCTCGCGAAGAGGCCAGCCGCTACAGCCTCGATGGTTCTTAGCGAATCCCCGCCAGCAGCACCCGGGCGGTCTGCTTGAGGG
Source organism: Pseudomonas sp. NFACC05-1 (assembly GCF_900100135.1). Classification (NCBI taxonomy): domain Bacteria; kingdom Pseudomonadati; phylum Pseudomonadota; class Gammaproteobacteria; order Pseudomonadales; family Pseudomonadaceae; genus Pseudomonas; species Pseudomonas sp. NFACC05-1. Next base: position 28,244 of record NZ_FMTR01000039.1, read on the forward strand.
GTTCGTCACCCTCCTCGAGCAGTTCTTCAAGCAGGGAGACGGCGGTTTTCAGGTCTCCATCGTCGATGCAATTCTGTGCCTGCTCCAACTTGACCGAGTGTTCCGGGGCCTGAGGCTCGAGGGGCAGGGTGTCCAGGGAAACAGGTTCAAGGGCCAGTGGCTCAAGTTCCAGCGACTGTTCTTCGTCGGCAAAGCTATCGAGGAAGGCATCGTCCAACGACTCGGTTTCCAGTGGCGCTTCCCATTGCAGATCCGGCTCGTCAAAACCTGAAAGCGAAAAGCTCTCGGCGGCATAAGGTGAAACAGCCTCTTTATCGGCAGTGTTGTCCTGGGCATCGGCGAGGTCCCAGCTGGTTTCCATGGACAGCGCATCCAGGTCCAACTCGAACTCGTCACCGGGCACCGGCTCACGTTCAGGCGCAGGTGTCGGTGCCGGAGTAGATGGAAGAACCGGCACCTGAGGTTGTACCGACGCCACTGTCGGCGTGGCGATCATGGAAACCTTGGGGTAGCGCCCGCGGACCTCCTCCAACGTCCCGGCATCGATACCCTGTGCCTGTAGATGATGCTCCTGGGCCTGGAAACCGATGACATCGCCCTGCTTGCCCAGTACTTCCAGCAACTTGAGGCCCAGGTCGGTGCGCTCCGGCTCCGCCAGCAACGCGGCGCGCAACAGCCCTGCGGCCTCGGTGAATCGACCGTAGGTCAGGTAGATCCCGACGCCCTCCAGCACATCACCCAGGGGCGTGTCACCGTTATTGAACGATGCCGCGGTCTCGGACGGCTCCGTGTCGGGGATTGATGCAAAGGTTTCGTCGCCCTCCTCCAGCATCGGCTCGGGACGCCCGGTCATCGGTTCCAACTCGGCCTGCTGCTGCCGACGCCGAACGAACAGTAACAGCGCCAGCAACCCCAACAGGCCCACCAGCCCCGCCACCCATGTCCAATTGATGCCCTCTGGCTCTGCTACCGGTTCTGTAGCGGGTTGCGCGTTCGACGCCGGTTCCGATGCAGGAAGCGCCGGTTGCGGTTGCGTCGATGCGACAGGGGCTGGCGCTACCTCGGCCAGCCGGGCCTGCAATTCGCTGATCTGCTTGCGCTGGCCAGCGACTTCCTCGTCCTGGGCCTGGAGCCGGGCCTGCAGTTGCTCGATAGTCTTCTGTTGCTGCTGGTTTAGCAGCACGCTGGCGGCCAATTGCTCATCGGACGCGGCGGGGGCCTGGCCGGCCGGGGTTGCAGCCGACGTCGGCAGCACGGCCGAGTCGGGCAACAACAAGCGCTGGCCGATGGAAAGCCGGTCGCTGCCGGGGTTCAAGGCCTGGATTGCTTGCATCAACTCATTGATCGACGCGTTGCTGCCGGCGTCATGCAGGCGTTTGGCGATGAGCCAGGGGTTGTCCCCCGGCACCACGGTGTAGCGCTTGCCCTGTACCGCCGGGGGCGGCTTGATGGACGGCGGGGCCTCGGAAGGTTCGTCACGGACAGGCACGATACCCGGTGTGCCCGGCGGGTCGATCAGCACGGTGTATTCGCGCAGCAGGCGCCCGTTGGGCTGATTGAGCTGCACCAGGAAGTTGAGAAAGGGTTCCTCCACCGGTTTGCTGGAGGTCACCCGAATGAAGCTGCGCTCCCCGCGCAAGACCGGCGTGAAGCGCAGGTTGTTGAGAAAAAACGCCCGCTCCACACCCGCACGACTGAAATCGTCCGGGCTCGCCAGGCTGGCCGACAGATCGCCCTCGCCGATGCCGGCCACATCGACCAGGGCGATATCGGCGCGCAACGGCTGGTTCAGGGCGGAATGGAGCGTTATGTCCCCCAGTCCCAGCGCCGACGCCAAGGCCGAATACCCCAGGGCACCCACGACGACCGACACGTTGACCCAACTGCGCAACGTGGACTGCAAACTTTCAAGCATGGGTATCCCTTTCGACTACCAGACTGAGCGTAAACGCATCCAATACGATCACTTAGTACTGGTTATAGTTCGCTAATCGCCGAATCTCAAAAGTCTGGCGCCAGGGATATGCCTCAGGATTTTTCCAGGTTGGCCAGGATCGTACCGTGGACCCGCATGCACACGCGCATGTCCGCTTCATCGACCCCTTCGAACAGCTCACGCCGCAATTGCGTGGCAATGGTTTCGATTTGTTCGATCAACGGTAGGGCCGGTGCGCAGAGCACGATTTTCTTGGCCCGGCGGTCCTCGGCCACGGCCTGGCGCTGTACCAGCCCCTGGGTTTCCAGGCTGTCGAGCAACCGGGCCAGGGTCGGTCCTTCGACGGCGACGCTCTGGGCCAGTTCACGCTGGGTCGGCGCCTGTTCGAAACGGGCCAGGTGCAACAGCACCAGCCAACGCGCCTGGGACAGGCCCAACCCGGCCAGGCGACGATCCAGTTCGGCACGCCAGCCCCGAGACATTTGCGCCAACTGCATGCCAAAACGGTGTTGATCGGTTAACGGCATAAAAAAACTCATCAGATCTGAAATAGAGAAAAACTAATTATTAGTCAGCTAAGCATGAGCTTTGGATTCAAGCAAGGCTCGCCTTGTACTGAATCGTTAAAGGAACGCAACTTACTGATCAGACTTCAAATTCCGACTGCAATGCAGCCCTGACGCAATACAACACACCTTCGGGAACCCGTCCGACAAACAGTGCGGCAACTTCAGACACTGGTGGTAACTCGCCTTCGCCGTCCAGGAAGGCATCCTGCACTTCACCCATCAGTTCCTCGGGCAGATCCAGTGCCTGTTCCAGGGATAACTGCTGTTTGCCAATGGCCTCGGCCAGCATCGTGTAGACGTTCTTTTCCGAGCACTGCAGTTGCCCGGCGATCTGCAACGGCGTCATGCCGGCCCGGGCCAGTGTGATGAGTTCGTGGCGTACATCGGCCACCGCTTTCGGTGCTTCGGCCTCGCCGCCCAGGACCTGGAGGAAGGCCTCGCCATACCGCTCCAGCTTGCGCGCGCCCACGCCACTGACCCGGGCCATTTCCGCCAGGGAGGTGGGCTGGCTGCGGAGCATTTCCAGCAGCGTCGAGTCGGGGAAGATGACGTACGGCGGGACACCGTGCTCCTCGGCCAGCTTGCGCCGCAAGGCCCGCAAGGCTTCCCATTGATCGCGCTCTTCGCCACGCACCAGTTGGCTGGCCTGGCTCTTGCTGCTCTTGACCGCCGTTGCCGGTTTGAGGTCGCGGCGCAGTTCGAGGGTGACTTCACCTTTGAGCAATGGCCGGCAAGTCGCACTCAGGCGCAGGCCGCCGTAGCCTTCCAGGTCGATGTCGGCCAGACCGCGGGCCACCAGTTGTCGGAATAATGAACGCCACTCACTCTCGGTGCGCGCCTTGCCCACACCGAACACCGACAGGTGCTGGTGGCCAAAGCTGCGGACCTTTTCGTTGTCCTTGCCCAGTAACACGTCCACCAGATGCCCAACACCGTAGCGCTGGCCGGTGCGGAAAATCGCCGACAAGGCCTGGCGGGCCGGTTCGGTGGCGTCCCAGGTTTCCACGCCATCGACGCAGTTGTCGCAATGCCCGCAAGGCTGGGGCATGTCTTCGTCGAAATAGGCCAGCAGGGTCTGGCGCCGGCAGCGGGTTTCTTCGCACAGCGAGAGCATCGCGTCGAGCTTGTGCTGCTCCAGGCGCTTGTGGCGCTCATCACCTTCGGAGCTCTGCAACATCTGCTTGAGCATCACCACGTCTTGCAGGCCGTAGGCCATCCAGGCGTCGGCCGGCAAGCCATCACGACCGGCACGCCCGGTTTCCTGGTAATACGCCTCGAGGGACTTGGGCAGGTCCAGGTGCGCGACAAAACGCACGTTGGGCTTGTCGATGCCCATGCCGAACGCAATGGTGGCCACCATGATCAGGCCTTCCTCGTTGAGGAAGCGCTTCTGGTGATAGGCCCGCAGGTCGTTGGGCAGGCCGGCGTGATACGGCAACGCCGGGAACCCCTGCTCACACAGAAACGCCGCCACTTCATCGACCTTCTTGCGCGACAGGCAGTAGACGATGCCGGCATCACTGCGACGTTCGGCGAGAAACGCCAGCAACTGCTTGCGCGGCTGCTCCTTGGGGACGATGCGGTAGAAAATATTCGGACGGTCGAAGCTGGACAGGAAGCGCTCGGCATCCTGCAAATGCAGGCGCTCGACGATTTCCTCGCGGGTGCGTTTGTCGGCGGTGGCGGTCAGGGCGATGCGCGGCACGTCGGGGAACAGTTCCGCCAGTTGTCCCAGTTGCAGGTATTCACGCCGGAAATCATGGCCCCATTGGGACACGCAGTGGGCTTCGTCGATGGCGAACAGGGCGATTTCCAGGCTCTGCAGGAACGCCAGCATACGTGGCTGCACCAGGCGTTCCGGGGCCAGGTACAACATCTTCACTTCGCCGCGCCTGATGCGTGTCGCCAGGTCCCGCTGTTGCTCGGCGCTGAGGGTGGAGTTCAGCGAAGCAGCGGCAACCCCCAGTTCCTCGAGGGTCGCAACCTGGTCGTCCATCAATGCGATCAGTGGCGAGACCACCACGGCCAGGCCGTTGCGCAACAACGCCGGGACCTGGAAGCACAAGGATTTGCCGCCGCCGGTGGGCATGAGCACCAGGGCATCGCCACCGCTGGCCACGCGCTCAATAATGGCACCCTGGCGGCCACGAAAACTGTCGTAGCCGAAGATGTCCTTGAGGACGCGTTGAGCCTGTTCGAGCATAGAAACTCCAAAAATCACCGAAACATCCCTGCAAGGCTGGTTCAGAATCACAAAAGCTGCACCGGCAAATCGTAAGTGCGCGTTTCGAACCGGCGGGACGCCGCAGGGCATCACAAAACGCGGCAGTATACCCGAGGCCTTCGTTGCGAAGGGCGCTGCTGACAAGAGGTGTTCGATGAAGCCCTTGCACTGTTGCCAGTCATGCACCGAACCTGTGGCGAGGGATAAATGCCAGGGCATGCGGGCAACCCAGCCCTTACCGGCAAGGCAAATACGCCACGCGGCTGGCCTGGGCGCTCAAGAAGGCCTAGAATTCCCGCATTGTTTATTCCCCAAGGTAGCCCGTAATGTCCTTCGCTGAGCAACTGACCCGCCTGCAAGTCTTCCTCGACGCCGATGAGCTGCACGAAGAGGCGCTGGACTACGTGGCCGCTCACGGCTATCTGACCGCCCTGTCCATCTGCGCAGAAACGGTGCCGGACCGTGAGTGGATCGACGCCCTGTTCGCCGAAGAGCCGCATTACAGCGACGAAGCCCAGCGTGCCGAAATCGAAGCCACGCTGGTCGGCCTCAAGGCCCACATCGCCCGCCAACTGGCTTCCGACGAAGAGTTCGAACTGCCGTGCGACCTGGACTTGGGCGATGACCCGGACGATTCGGAACTGCGTGGCTGGTGCATCGGCTTCATGGAAGGCGTGTTCCTGCGCGAAGCCGCCTGGTTCGAAACCGCCGAAGAGGAAGTCAGCGAAATGCTGCTGCCGATCATGGTCGGTTCCGGTCTGTTCGACGAGCAACCGGAGTTTTCCGACATCGCCGCCGACGCCAACCTGATGGACGACATGATCGTCCAGATCCCCGAAGCCCTCACGGCCCTGTACCTGCTGTGCAACGCACCGGACGAGAAACCGGCGATCCTCAAGCCTCGCCACCACTGAGTGACCGGGTGCCCTCGCCCATTGGCAATCGCCCGCTGATCCTGCGTTACGTTCTGTTGGCCATCGGCTGGCTGAGCGTAGCGCTGGGGGTCATCGGCATCTTCGTCCCCGTACTGCCCACCACCCCTTTCCTGCTCTTGGCGGCGGCCTGTTTCGCCCGCAGTTCGCCGCGCTTCTACCAATGGCTGGTAGAACATCCCCGCCTCGGCCCGTGGATTCGTGACTACCTCAGTGGCAAGGGCATCCCGCTCAAGGGTAAGGTCTATGCCATCGGACTGATGTGGGCGAGCATCCTCTTTTCCTGCTACCTGGTGCCCCTGCCGTGGGCCCGGGGGTTCATGCTCACCAGTGCGGTGCTGGTAACGGTTTATATCCTCAGGCAAAAGACGCTGCGCAAGCCTTGAATGTGGCACGAGCCTGGATCTCCTGTGGCGAGGGAGCTTGCTCCCGCTGGGTGGCAAAGCCACCCCAAATGAACTAACTCAATTTTCCTGGCTCATCGCACCCAGCCTTTTTTGCGACTGCTGCGCAGTCGAACGGGGATAAATCCCCTCGCCACAGGGGTTTGTGTGTCCAGCAGCCCTTTCTTCAAGCCGCAAGAATGACAAAACCCGCCATTTCCAGACCGGAAATCGCGGGTTTTGTTATTTCAGCTCATCTCACACCGTGTCCACCTTCAACGAGTGGTCATTCAACATCCCGTTGATGATGGTCGCCGTATCTGCACCTGCGATCATTCCGTCTGCGCCGGGTGTGACGCCGTAATGACTGGCGAGGTTGACGCCGGCCAGGTCGATGGTCTGGTTCGGCGTGGCGCCGGCGATGGCGCTGACGTCGATGCTGGTAATGACCGACGCCCCGCTGCCGCTCACGCTGAAATGCAGGTAATCGTCCAGTGACGCCGCGCTGCCATTCTCCCCCTGCAACAACTGGGACAGGTCGAGTTTGTCGACACCGGGCGCGAAGTCGGTGATCACGTCGTGGCCGCTGTTGCCCGCCTGCCATTGGAAGGTGTCGGCGCCGCTGCCGCCGGTGAGGGTGTTGTTGCCCAGGCCGCCAATCAGCAGGTCATCGCCGCCACCGCCATTGAGCACGTCATGGCCCAGACCACCGTCGAGGCGGTTGCTGGCGCCGTCGCCGGTGAGGGTGTCGTTGAAGTTCGAGCCCACCAGGTTTTCGATGCCGATCAATGTATCGGTGCCCGCGCCCAGGGTGTTCTGCGCCGCCAGCAGGCCCAGGTTCACCGTGACTGCCGACGTGGCATGGGCGTAGCTGACGGTGTCGTTGCCCGTACCGCCATCGAGCAGGTCGTTACCCGTGCCGCTGTAGAGCAGGTCATTGCCGGCCCCACCGTTCAGGGTGTTGTTGCCCGAACCGGCGCTGAGTACGTCGTTGCCGTCGCCGGCGTTGAGGATGTTGTCGCCGTTGCCAGCCAACAGCACATCGTCGCCACTGGTGCCCGTCAGGGTATGGCCCGCCTGGTAACTGATGCCTACCGCTGCGCTGTCACTGCCGCCATGGTTATCGCTGGCGGTGTAGCTGCCGTGGTAGTCCGGTGTTTTGTCTTGCGCCCCGGAATAGTCAACGGTGAGGGTCAGTTGATAGTTCTCCGCAGCGTTGGAATTACCGCCGCCGGGATTGGCGATATTGGTGACGTGGATCTGGTAATTGCCATCCGCTGCCGCGGTGAAAGAAGCCCCATCGTTGATCGCAATGAATGGCCCGCCGTTGAGCGAATACTCCATCGCAATGCGACCGGCCGACAGGTTGTGGTCCAGGGTGAGGGTTTCGCCCTGTTTGAGGTTGATGTTGAGCCGATCTTCATCGTTGGTGTTGTTATTGGACACCATCCCCAGTGCACCGCTGACCACCAACATCGCCGTCATGCTCGCGGTATTGGCGACGAAAGCGCTGCGGCTGAGATTGATCGATTGCACGTTGTTGCCGGTGAAGCTGGCCGTGCCGGTGCTGCCGGTGAAATCCGCGCCTTTGGCGACCCAACCGGTATTGAAACTGGTGGGTGACGCGCTGAGCGGATCGCCGTTGGCGTCGCTGTCGTTACCCAACAGCAATTCACCCGGAATCACGATGTTGCCCGACAGCACGTTGGTGATGATGTTGTCGTCAGCCGCTATCGGTGGGCTGTTGGGTACGACGTTGATCACCAGGTTGGAGCTCGCCAGGTCACCGTCATGGTCGCTGACGGTGTAGCCGATGTGCTCGGTGATCAAGGTGCTGGTGGCCGTCTGGGAGGTGTAGCTGAACGCACCGGTATCCAGGTTGACCACCAGGGTGCCGTCGTGGTCGGTGGCAATGCTCAATGTGTTGGTGGCGGTATTGAAGGAGCCATGGTTGAGCCCGCCGCTGGCGGTCAGCGCGCCATGGCCACCGTTGGCCGCCGGGTCATAGCTGTACGTGGTGCCATCGACCACCAGGCTCTTGATAAACCCGCCATCGGCGCCGAACGAGCCCCCCTCGCCCAGCAGGTTGCCGGTGACCGGCGCGCCTTGCACGGTACCGGAAAGCACCGAGTTGAGCTGGTTCAGGTCGGTGACCACCACCGCGTTGGTGTTGGTGTGCGTGCTGCCGTCATAGGCCAGCGGGTCGAGGTTGATGTTTCTGGCGCCGCTGCCCAGGCCGACGGCGTAATTCTTGATGCCGTTGGCATCGAGAAAGGCTTTCCATGCGACCTCGTCCGCCGAGCCGATTTCGCCCAAGGTCGGCTTGCCATCGGAGAAAAAATAACCAATGTTCTGGGCGCCGGTCAGTTGTCCGGGGGTGGCGAACGCCGTCTTGGCCATCGCCACGGCCGCATCGTAATTGGTGTCACCGTGCGCGCTCAGCGCGGCGATCAGTGTCTTGGCAGTTGCCACGTCCACCCACACGGCACTCTGGTCGGTGGCACTGCCGCTGAAGGTCACCAGCTGGACTTTGACGTCGCCCATGTCGTCGTATTTGTCGAGCAAGGCGCTGATCGCCTGTTTGGCCAGATCCATACGCGAGAGCCCCGGCACGCCGGAATCGTCTTTCATGCTGCCGGACACATCCAGCACGATCAGCAGGTTCGAATCGACCTCCACCGCCGTGACCGAACGCTCGGACGCGACAGCCTTTGGTATGTCATCGACGATGCTGACCACCAGGCTGCCGGTGGTGCTGTTGCCCAGGGAGTCCGTGGCCTGGTAGGTGAAGCTTTCGCTCAACACGTTCGGGCCATCGTTGGCATGGGGTGTGGTCGTGGCCGGCGAGGTCAAGGTGTAGGTGTACGACCCATCAGGATGGAGCAGCAACTGACCGTAGGCACCGGTGGCATTGCCCACCAGGGTGAAGGTGACGGCGCCCGTGGCACCGCTGACCGAGCCGACCAAGGTCCCGCTGGCGGTTTCACCGGTAGCGCTCGGGTCACTGCCGGTGACGGTGCCGGGGGCCAGGTCCAGGCCGTCCTGGGTCAGGTCCAAGGCTTTTTCGTAGACGGTCACGTCATGGTCGGTTTCTGCGACGAGGCAGCTGTTGTGCACGTCGACAGTGATGGTCGTCGTGCTTTCATCGCCATCGGCATCACGCACGGTATAGGTGAAGACATCGGTCGCGCCTGGTGCGCCGACAGCATCGGGATTGCTGTGGTAGACGGCGTTGCCGTTGGTGTCCAGGGTCAGGTAGCCGTAGGTGCCATTGATCTGGCTATTGAGGCCGCCGATGGCTGGGTTGGTGGTGTCGTTGCCGGCACGCACGCCGATGATTGCGCCGCCGTCTGCACCGAGTACGTCGTTGTCCAGCACGTTGCCATTGACCGTGCCGCCCTCTACCACCGAGGCAAAATCGGCATGGGCCTTGGGCACGTCGTCGACAATGTCGATGACGATGGTGCTGGTGACCGTGTTGCCCAACGAGTCCGTGGCCTGGTAGGTGAAGCTTTCACTCAAGACGTTGGGGCCATCGTTGGCGTGAGGCGTGGTGGTGGCTGGCGAGGTCAGGGTGTAGGTGTAGGAGCCGTCGGGCTGAAGCGACAGTTGACCGTAGGCACCGGTGGCGTTGCCCACCAGCGCGAAGGTCACTGCGCCCACGGCACCGCTGATCGAACCGACAAGGCTGCCGCTGGCGGTTTCACTGGTGGCATTCGGGGCGCTGCCGGTGACGGTGCCGGGGGCCAGGT
>NZ_FMTR01000040.1:0-37710 GCF_900100135.1 Pseudomonas sp. NFACC05-1
GAAGGTCGTGCTGGCGAGAACTGCGGCGTACTGCTGCGCGGCACCAAGCGTGACGACGTTGAGCGTGGCCAGGTTCTGGTCAAGCCAGGCACCGTCAAGCCGCACACCAAGTTCACCGCAGAAGTTTACGTTCTGAGCAAGGAAGAAGGCGGTCGTCACACTCCGTTCTTCAAAGGCTACCGTCCACAGTTCTACTTCCGTACAACTGACGTGACTGGTAACTGCGAGCTGCCAGAAGGCGTTGAAATGGTAATGCCAGGTGACAACATTCAGATGACTGTTACCCTGATCAAGACCATCGCGATGGAAGACGGTCTGCGTTTCGCTATCCGTGAAGGCGGTCGTACCGTCGGCGCTGGCGTCGTAGCCAAAGTCATCGAGTAAGTCTCTTTCAGAGTCAGCTTGATGAGTTGAAAAGCCCCCGCTTAGCGGGGGCTTTTTTATTGGGTTGACACCTATCAGGGGCGTCTATAGAATTGCGCCTCCTTTTAACGGGCGTATTGCGCCCGGTGGGAATAGCAGCCGGAGTCTGAAATCCAATGCAAAATCAGCAAATCCGTATCAGGTTGAAGGCTTTTGACCATCGCCTGATCGACCAATCCACCCAGGAAATCGTGGAAACCGCGAAACGTACTGGTGCTCAAGTGCGTGGTCCAATTCCACTGCCTACCCGTAAAGAGCGGTTCACCGTTCTGGTCTCCCCGCACGTCAACAAAGACGCGCGTGACCAGTACGAGATCCGTACTCATAAGCGCGTTCTGGACATCGTCCAGCCAACGGATAAAACCGTTGATGCTCTTATGAAGCTCGATCTTGCGGCCGGTGTGGAAGTGCAGATCAGCCTCGGCTAAGACTCGGTCTTAGTCGTGTAACGCTCTGAAATGGGCGGCCATAGCGGGTGAAAGCCCCGTACACTCATGAGGTTTACAACATGACTATTGGTGTAGTCGGTCGTAAATGCGGTATGACCCGTATTTTCACCGAAGAAGGTGTCTCCATTCCGGTCACGGTCATTGAGATCGAGCCGAATCGCGTCACCCAGTTCAAAACTGAAGAGACCGATGGCTATCGTGCAGTGCAAGTCACTGTCGGCGAGCGTCGTGCTTCGCGTGTAACAGCAGCTCAGGCTGGCCACTTCGCCAAGGCGAACGTTGCCGCTGGTCGTACCGTAATGGAATTCCGCCTTGAAGAAGGCGAGTACCAGGCCGGCGATCTGATCAACGCTGAAATCTTCGCCGCTGGTCAACTGGTTGATGTAACCGGTCAGTCCAAAGGTAAAGGCTTCCAGGGTACGATCAAGCGTTGGAACTTCCGCGGGCAAGATAACACCCACGGTAACTCCGTATCCCACCGCGTTCCAGGCTCTATCGGCCAGTGCCAGACTCCTGGTCGTGTATTCAAGGGCAAAAAAATGTCCGGTCATATGGGCGCTGAGCGCGTGACCGTGCAGTCCCTCGAAGTAGTGCGCGTGGACGCTGAACGCAATCTGTTGTTGGTCAAGGGCGCTGTTCCTGGCGCTACTGGCGGCAACTTGGTTGTACGTCCAGCAGCCAAGGCTCGCGGTTAAGGGGAAGCTGACATGCAATTAAATGTAAATGACGCTCAAGCGATCGAAGTTTCCGAACTGACATTTGGCGGCGAATTCAACGAGACGCTGGTTCACCAAGCAGTCGTGGCCTACATGGCTGGCGGCCGTCAAGGTAGCAAGCAGCAAAAGACCCGTTCCGACGTTTCCGGTGGCGGCAAGCGCCCATGGCGTCAGAAAGGTACTGGCCGTGCTCGTGCCGGTACTATCCGTAGCCCAATCTGGCGTGGCGGCGGTACCACTTTCGCAGCTCGTCCTCAGGATCACTCCCAGAAGCTGAACAAGAAGATGTATCGCGCAGCAATGCGTTCCATCCTTGCTGAGCTGGTGCGTACTGATCGTCTGGTCGTGGTTCAGGACTTCGCTGTTGAAGCACCGAAAACCAAAGATCTGCTGAACAAGCTGAACGGCATGGGCCTGACTGACGTCCTGATCGTGTCTGACGCTGTTGATCAGAACCTGTACCTGGCTGCTCGCAACCTGCCACACGTCGACGTTCGTGACGTGCAGGGTTCCGATCCGGTCAGTCTGATCGCATACGACAAGGTGTTGATCACCGTGTCGGCCGTGAAGAAATTCGAGGAGCTGCTGGGATGAACCAGGAACGCGTATTTAAAGTTCTGCTTGGCCCGCACGTTTCCGAGAAGGCTACGGTTCTGGCAGACAAGAAAGGCCAGTTCGTTTTCAAGGTTGCTACCGACGCAACCAAGCTGGAAATCAAGAAGGCCGTCGAAAGCCTGTTCAGCGTGAAAGTAGAGCGCGTGACTACCCTGAACGTTCTGGGTAAAAGCAAGCGCACTGCTCGCGGTCTGGGCAAGCGTAATGACTGGAAGAAGGCAGTTATCTCCCTTCAGCCAGGCCAAGATCTCGATTTCAGCAGCAGTGCTGAGTAAGGAAGGGGTGCATCATGGCAATCGTTAAATGCAAACCGACTTCCCCTGGCCGCCGTTTTGTGGTCAAGGTGGTCAACCAGGAGCTGCATAAAGGCGCTCCTCACGCACCGCTGCTCGAGAAAAAATCGAAGTCTGGTGGTCGTAACAACAATGGCCGTATTACCACTCGTCACATCGGTGGTGGTCATAAGCAGCATTATCGTCTGGTCGACTTCCGTCGCAACGACAAGGATGGCATCGCTGCCACCGTCGAGCGTATCGAATACGATCCAAACCGTACTGCTCACATCGCTCTGCTGCTGTACGCAGATGGCGAGCGTCGCTACATCATCGCCCCTAAAGGCGTGAGTGCTGGCGACCAGCTGATCGCAGGTGCCCTGGCACCGATCAAGCCGGGCAACGCTCTGCAACTGCGTAACATTCCAGTTGGTAGCACCGTACACGGCATCGAATTGAAGCCAGGTAAAGGCGCACAGATCGCTCGTTCCGCTGGTGCTTCGGCTCAGCTGATCGCTCGTGAAGGTGTCTACGTGACCCTGCGTCTGCGTTCTGGTGAGATGCGTAAAGTACTGGCTGAATGCCGTGCGACCCTGGGCGAAGTCTCGAACTCCGAGCACAGCCTGCGTTCGTTGGGTAAAGCTGGTGCCAAGCGCTGGCGTGGCGTTCGCCCAACCGTTCGTGGTGTTGCCATGAACCCGGTTGACCACCCACATGGTGGTGGTGAAGGTCGTACCTCTGGTGGTCGTCATCCGGTATCGCCATGGGGCTTCCCGACTAAGGGCGCGAAGACTCGTGGTAATAAGCGTACCGACAAAATGATCGTCCGTCGTCGCAAGTAAATAGAGGGATACGACAGTGCCACGTTCTCTGAAAAAAGGTCCTTTTATTGATCTTCACCTACTGAAGAAGATCGAAGTGGCGGCGGAAAAGAACGATCGCAAACCAGTTAAGACCTGGTCGCGTCGTTCGATGATCCTGCCACAAATGGTCGGTCTGACCATCGCAGTACACAACGGTCGCCAACACGTCCCAGTTCTCGTGAACGAAGACATGGTCGGCCACAAACTGGGCGAGTTCGCCGGTACCCGCACATACCGTGGGCACGTGGCTGACAAGAAAGCCAAGCGTTAAGGGGTAAGGAAATGGAAGTAGCCGCTAAGTTGTCGGGCGCTCGAATCTCCGCCCAGAAAGCCCGCTTGGTCGCCGACCAGATCCGCGGGAAGAAGGTGGGCGAAGCGCTCAACCTGTTGGCTTTCAGCAGTAAGAAAGCCGCCGAGATCATGAAGAAAGTGCTGGAGTCGGCCGTAGCCAACGCCGAGCATAACGAAGGCGCAGACGTTGATGACCTGAAGGTCAGCACCGTTTTCGTCAACGAAGGGCGTTCGCTGAAGCGCATCATGCCACGTGCCAAAGGCCGTGCTGATCGCATCGTCAAGCGGTCTTGCCATATCACTGTCAAGGTTGCTGACAAGTAACGGAGTCGAAGAGATGGGTCAGAAAGTACATCCCATTGGCATTCGCCTGGGAATCGTCAAGGAGCACACCTCCGTCTGGTACGCAGACGGTCGGACTTATGCGGACTACTTGTTCGCTGATCTGAAGGTGCGTGAGTATCTCCAAGACAAACTAAAAAGCGCGTCCGTAAGCCGTATCGATATCCATCGTCCGGCGCAGACTGCACGTATCACCATCCACACCGCTCGTCCAGGTATCGTTATCGGGAAGAAAGGTGAAGATGTTGAGAAACTGCGTCAGGACCTGACCAAGCAAATGGGTGTGCCTGTGCACATCAATATCGAAGAGATCCGCAAGCCGGAGCTCGACGGTATGCTGGTTGCGCAGAGCGTAGCTCAGCAGCTGGAGCGTCGCGTAATGTTCCGTCGCGCTATGAAGCGCGCTGTACAGAACGCAATGCGCATTGGTGCCAAAGGCATCAAAATCCAAGTGAGCGGTCGTCTCGGCGGTGCTGAAATCGCACGTACTGAATGGTATCGCGAAGGTCGTGTGCCACTGCACACCCTGCGTGCCGACATCGACTATGCCAACTACGAAGCTCACACCACCTACGGTGTGATCGGTGTAAAGGTTTGGATCTTCAAAGGCGAAGTAATTGGTGGTCGCCAAGAAGAACTGAAGCCACAAGCACCAGCGCCTCGTAAAAAAGCTGCTAAGTAAGGGGTACGCCAAATGTTGCAACCAAAGCGTACGAAGTTCCGCAAGCAGATGACCGGTCACAACCGTGGCCTGGCATTGCGCGGTAGCAAAGTCAGCTTCGGCGAGTTCGCGCTGAAGTCTGTTGCTCGTGGTCGTCTCACCGCTCGTCAGATCGAGTCAGCGCGTCGTGCTCTGACCCGTCACGTAAAACGTGGCGGCAAGATCTGGATCCGTGTATTCCCGGACAAGCCTGTCACCAAGAAGCCACTCGAAGTTCGGATGGGTAAAGGTAAGGGTAACGTGGAGTACTGGGTTGCCCAGATTCAGCCAGGCAAAGTCCTGTATGAAATCGAGGGTGTTTCTGAAGAGCTGGCGCGTGAGGCTTTCGCCCTGGCTGCTGCAAAGCTGCCGCTCGCCACCTCCTTTGTTAAACGGACGGTGATGTGATGAAAGCGAATGAGCTTCGTGAAAAATCAGCACAGCAGCTGAACGAGCAACTGCTCGGCCTGCTGCGCGACCAGTTCAATCTGCGTATGCAGAAAGCAACTGGCCAGTTGGGGCAGTCTCATCTGCTCTCGCAAGTTAAGCGTGACATCGCTCGCGTGAAAACTGTGCTCAACCAGCAGGCAGGTAAGTAATCATGGCTGAAGCCGAAAAAACTGTCCGTACGCTGACTGGCCGTGTTGTCAGCGACAAGATGGACAAAACCATCACCGTTCTGATCGAGCGTCGCGTTAAGCACCCGATCTACGGTAAATACGTTAAGCGTTCGACTAAGCTGCACGCGCACGACGAAACCAATCAGTGCCACATCGGCGACAAAGTCACTATTCGTGAAACTCGTCCGATGGCCAAGACCAAGTCTTGGGCGCTGGTTGATGTTCTCGAACGCGCTGTGGAAGTCTAAGGGCTAGGGGTCGGAGAAATTATATGATTCAGACTCAATCCATGCTCGATGTGGCCGATAACAGCGGCGCTCGCCGTGTTATGTGCATCAAGGTGCTGGGTGGCTCCCATCGTCGTTACGCTGGTATCGGTGACATCATCAAAGTTACCGTCAAGGAAGCAATTCCTCGCGGTAAGGTGAAAAAAGGCCAGGTGATGACTGCTGTCGTAGTCCGCACTCGCCATGGTGTCCGTCGTGCTGACGGCTCCATCATCCGCTTTGATGGCAACGCTGCTGTTCTGTTGAACAACAAGCAAGAGCCGATCGGCACCCGTATCTTTGGGCCAGTGACCCGTGAACTTCGTACTGAGAAGTTCATGAAGATCGTCTCGCTCGCCCCAGAAGTGCTGTAAGGAGATCCGACATGCAAAAGATTCGTCGTGACGACGAGATCATCGTGATCGCCGGCAAAGACAAAGGTAAGCGCGGTAAGGTGCTGAAGGTTCTTGCTGACAACCGTCTGGTTGTTGGTGGTCTGAACCTGGTCAAGCGTCATACCAAGCCTAACCCGATGTCGGGCGTACAGGGCGGTATCGTCGAGAAAGAAGCGCCACTGCACGCTTCCAACGTCGCCATCTTCAACGGCGAAACCAACAAGGCTGACCGCGTTGGTTTCAAAGTAGAAGACGGTAAGAAAATTCGTGTCTTCAAGTCGACCCAAAAAGCGGTTGATGCTTGAACACTGCTAGGTAGAAGACCATGGCACGACTAAAAGAGATTTACCGGAAGGAAATCGCACCGAAACTTAAGGAAGAACTTAAGCTTTCGAACGTGATGGAAGTTCCGCGCGTTACCAAAATCACCCTGAACATGGGTCTGGGCGAAGCGATCGGCGACAAAAAAGTCATCGAGCACGCTGTTGCCGACCTGGAAAAGATCACCGGTCAGAAAGTCGTTGTGACTTACGCTCGGAAATCCATCGCTGGCTTTAAAGTCCGTGAAGGTTGGCCGATCGGTGTCAAAGTGACCCTGCGCCGTGAGCGTATGTACGAGTTCCTGGATCGTCTGCTGTCGATCTCCCTGCCTCGGGTTCGCGACTTCCGCGGCCTGAATGCCAAGTCCTTCGATGGTCGTGGCAACTACAGCATGGGCGTTAAAGAGCAGATCATTTTCCCGGAAATCGATTACGACAAGATCGACGCTCTCCGCGGTCTGGACATTACCCTGACCACCACTGCTCGGACGGATGACGAAGGTCGCGCACTGCTGCGCGCTTTCAAATTCCCGTTCCGCAACTGATTGGAGTAGGAAAATGGCCAAGAAGAGCATGAAGAACCGTGAGCTGAAGCGTCAGCTCACCGTTGCCAAGTACGCCACCAAGCGTGCAGCGCTGAAAGCTATCATCGTTGATCTGAACGCAAGTCCAGAAGCGCGTTGGGAAGCTACCGTAGCCCTGCAGAAGCAGCCACGTGACGCAAGCGCCTCGCGCATGCGTAACCGCTGCCGCCTGACTGGTCGTCCGCACGGCGTGTATCGCAAGTTCGGCCTTGGCCGTAACATGCTGCGTCAAGCTGCAATGCGTGGTGACGTTCCAGGTCTGGTTAAAGCCAGCTGGTAAGCACTGTCAAAGTCGCGGCGTTCGGGATCGCAAGATCCTGACCGTCGGTGACCTTGAACATGAATCAAGCCCCTATTGGGGCTTGATTCATTTGTGGGGTGTGTCTAGAATACCCGGCTCGCCTGAGCCCGTGTTTTTATTGCGCGGATGCGCTCGGCGACACGTACTAGCCGAAAGGCTAATTTTTTGTGTATTAGGAGCGTCTAGCCCATGAGTATGCAGGACCCGTTAGCGGACATGCTAACTCGTATCCGTAATGCCCAGATGGCTGAAAAGTCCGTCGTAAGCATGCCATCTTCTACGTTGAAGGTAGCTGTTGCCAAAGTCCTGAAGGACGAAGGTTACATTGCGGGTTATCAGATCAGCAGCGAAATCAAGCCACTGCTGTCCATCGAGCTGAAGTACTTCGAAGGCCGTCCGGTCATCGAGGAAGTGAAGCGCGTTAGCCGTCCAGGCCTGCGTCAGTACAAGTCCGTCGAGGATCTGCCGAAAGTTCGCGGCGGCCTGGGCGTGTCTATCGTCTCCACCAACAAAGGTGTGATGACGGATCGTGCTGCGCGCGCTGCCGGTGTCGGCGGCGAAGTTCTTTGCACTGTGTTCTAAGGGGGGATAAGCATGTCACGCGTCGCTAAGAACCCCGTTAAGCTGCCAGCCGGTGTCGAAGTCAAATTCGCAGGCCAACAGCTTTCGGTGAAGGGTGCCAAGGGCACTCTGCAACTGAACATCCATTCGTCCGTTGAGATCGTTGAAGAAGCTGGTGAGCTGCGTTTCGCTGCTCGCAATGGCGATCAACAGACTCGCGCAATGGCTGGTACCACTCGTGCGTTGGTAAACAACATGGTCCAAGGCGTAAGCCAAGGCTTCGAGCGCAAGCTCCAGCTGGTCGGTGTTGGTTACAAAGCGCAAGCAAAAGGCACAGTGCTGAACCTGGCTCTTGGCTTCTCGCACCCAGTGGATTATGAACTGCCGGAAGGCATCACCGCTGAGACTCCTAGCCAGACCGATATCCTGATCAAGGGCATCGACAAGCAGCTGGTAGGTCAAGTGGCCGCCGAGATCCGCGACTTCCGTCCACCAGAGCCGTACAAAGGCAAAGGTGTGCGCTACGCGGACGAAGTCGTCCGTCGTAAAGAAGCCAAGAAGAAGTAGGGCATAGCAAATGACCGACAAAAAAGTTACTCGACTGCGTCGCGCTCGCAAAGCACGCCTGAAAATGCACGAACTCGAAGTCGTGCGTCTCTGCGTGTTCCGCTCGTCGCAGCACATCTACGCCCAGGTCATTTCGGCCGACGGCAACAAAGTCCTGGCAAGTGCCTCGACTTTGGATAAAGAACTGCGTGATGGCGCCACTGGCAACATCGACGCGGCCACTAAGGTTGGCCAGCTGGTCGCTACGCGTGCAAAAGCCGCTGGCGTCTCGCAGGTGGCTTTCGACCGCTCTGGCTTCAAGTACCACGGCCGCGTCAAGGCGCTGGCTGATGCTGCTCGTGAAGCTGGGCTGGAGTTCTAAGTTATGTCAAATAACGACCAAAAGCGCGACGAAGGCTACATCGAGAAGCTGGTTCAAGTTAACCGCGTAGCCAAAACCGTTAAAGGCGGCCGTATCTTCACTTTCACTGCGTTGACCGTAGTGGGTGATGGTAAAGGCCGTGTTGGCTTCGGCCGTGGCAAGTCGCGTGAAGTGCCTGCTGCGATCCAGAAGGCAATGGAAGCTGCTCGCCGCAACATGATCCAGGTTGATCTGAACGGCACCACTCTGCAGTACGCAATGAAGTCTGCCCATGGCGCTTCGAAGGTGTACATGCAGCCTGCTTCTGAAGGTACCGGTATCATCGCTGGCGGCGCTATGCGTGCTGTCCTCGAAGTTGCTGGCGTTCAGAACGTTCTGGCCAAATGCTACGGCTCGACTAACCCAGTAAACGTGGTTCACGCCACTTTCAAGGGTTTGAAAGCAATGCAGTCTCCTGAATCCATTGCCGCCAAGCGTGGCAAAAGCGTCAAGGAGATCTTCTGATCATGGCTACCGTAAAAGTTACGCTGATCAAAAGCATGACCGGCCGCATCCCTAACCACAAACTGTGCGTTAAGGGTCTGGGTCTGCGTCGCATCGGTCACACTGTAGAAGTCCTGGATACTCCCGAGAATCGCGGGATGATCAACAAGGCTTACTACATGCTGCGTGTCGAGGGTTAATCGATGAAACTCAATGATCTGAGTCCAGCGCCGGGTTCCCGTCGCGAAAAGCATCGTCCGGGCCGTGGTATCGGTAGTGGTTTGGGCAAGACCGGTGGCCGTGGCCACAAAGGTCAGACTTCCCGCTCCGGTGGCACCATTGCTCCAGGCTTTGAAGGCGGTCAACAGCCGCTGCATCGTCGCCTGCCGAAGTTCGGTTTCGTTTCCCTGAAAGCCATGGATCGCGCAGAAGTGCGTCTGTCCGAGCTGGCCAAAGTGGAAGGCGACATCGTCACCGTGCAGTCCCTGAAGGATGCCAACGTGATCAACCAGAACGTTCAGCGTGTGAAAATCATGCTGTCGGGCGAAGTTGCTCGTGCTGTCACCATCGGAAAGGGAATCGGCGCCACCAAAGGTGCGCGTGCGGCTATCGAAGCAGCTGGCGGCAAGTTCGAGGAATAAATGGCTAAGCAAGGTGCTCTCTCTGCGCTCGGCAAAGGCGGTATGTCTGAACTCTGGGCTCGTCTGCGTTTTCTGTTCCTGGCGATTATCGTCTACCGAATAGGCGCACACATCCCGGTTCCAGGTATCAACCCGGACCGACTCGCGGACCTGTTTCGACAGAATGAGGGGACCATTCTTAGCTTGTTCAACATGTTTTCCGGCGGCGCGCTGGAGCGGATGAGCATCTTTGCACTGGGGATCATGCCGTACATTTCGGCATCGATCATCATGCAATTGATGAGCGCCGTCAGCCCGCAGCTGGAGCAGTTGAAGAAGGAAGGTGAAGCTGGCCGTCGCAAGATCAGCCAGTACACCCGCTACGGCACTGTCGTCCTCGCTCTCGTTCAAGCCATTGGCATGTCCATCGGCTTGGCGGGGCAGGGCGTTTCGTTCACTGCTGACTTCAGCTTTCATTTCGTTGCGGTAACCACTTTTGTGGCAGGCGCGATGTTCATGATGTGGCTGGGTGAGCAGATTACTGAGCGTGGTGTTGGCAACGGTATCTCGATGTTGATCTTCGCAGGTATCGTCGCCGGTCTTCCGAGAGCGATCGGGCAGTCTTTCGAGTCTGCGCGTCAGGGTGATATCAACATTTTTGCCCTGGTTGCCATCGGTCTGCTGGCAGTAGCGATTATCGGTTTCGTGGTGTTCATTGAGCGTGGTCAGCGTCGTATTGCTGTTCACTACGCCAAGCGTCAGCAGGGCCGCAAGGTATTTGCTGCGCAGACCAGCCACTTGCCGTTGAAGGTGAACATGGCCGGCGTAATTCCGGCTATTTTCGCGAGCAGCATCCTGCTGTTCCCGGCTTCGTTGGGTGCCTGGTTCGGCCAGTCTGAAGGTATGGGCTGGTTGCAGGACATCTCGCAGTCGATCGCTCCTGGTCAGCCGTTGAATATTCTGCTGTTTAGTGCAGGGATTATTTTCTTCTGCTTCTTCTATACGGCGTTGATGTTCAATCCGAAAGACGTAGCGGAAAACCTGAAGAAGTCCGGTGCCTTTATTCCGGGCATCCGTCCAGGTGAGCAGTCTGCGCGCTACATTGATGGCGTTCTGACTCGCTTGACCATGTTCGGTGCTCTTTACATGACGGCCGTCTGTCTGTTGCCCCAGTTCCTGGTGGTTGCGGCAAACGTACCGTTCTACCTTGGCGGGACCTCGTTGCTGATCGTGGTCGTGGTTGTGATGGACTTCATGTCCCAAGTACAATCGCACCTCGTTTCGCACCAGTACGAATCCCTGATGAAGAAAGCCAACCTGAAGGGCTACGGCAGCGGCATGTTGCGCTGAGTAGCGTCCATAAGGTTCGAGGAGTTGGTGATGAAAGTTCGTGCATCGGTGAAAAAGCTGTGCCGTAACTGCAAGATTATTCGCCGCGAAGGTGTTGTTCGGGTAATTTGCAGCGCGGAACCGCGTCACAAACAGCGCCAAGGCTGAGTGTGATTGTGCTTTAAGCCCGGCAGCTAGTGCGCTGCCGGGTTGATTATTTGTTATTACAGCGATATTATCTCGCGCCCTATTTCTTGGCTTCCGGGGCGTAGGTAGCTGTCAATTGGAGTCCCACTGAATGGCCCGTATTGCAGGCGTCAACATTCCAGATAACAAGCATACTGTTATCTCGCTGACCTACATCTATGGTGTTGGTCGCACTACTGCACAGAAAATTTGTGCAGTGACTGGGGTCAACCCAGCGGCAAAGATCAAAGATCTGAGCGACGAGCAGATTGAACAGCTGCGTGGCGAAGTGGCGAAGTTCACCACTGAAGGTGACCTGCGTCGCGAAATCAACATGAAAATCAAGCGCTTGATGGACCTCGGTTGCTATCGCGGTCTGCGTCATCGTCGTGGTCTGCCAGTACGCGGTCAGCGTACCAAGACCAACGCGCGTACCCGTAAAGGTCCGCGTAAGCCGATCCGCAAGTAATCGCCCCAGCGAATCGACAGGAATTTAATCATGGCAAAACCTGCTGCTCGTCCTCGTAAAAAAGTTAAAAAGACAGTGGTTGATGGCATCGCCCACATCCATGCTTCTTTTAACAACACCATCGTGACCATTACCGACCGTCAAGGTAACGCTCTTTCCTGGGCTACCTCCGGTGGTTCGGGTTTCCGCGGTTCCCGCAAGTCCACCCCGTTCGCTGCTCAAGTAGCTGCTGAGCGTGCTGGTCAAGCTGCGCTGGAATACGGCCTGAAAAACCTCGACGTCAACGTCAAGGGTCCAGGTCCAGGTCGTGAATCCGCAGTCCGCGCTTTGAACGGCTGTGGCTACAAGATCGCCAGCATCACCGACGTGACGCCAATCCCGCACAACGGGTGCCGTCCGCCGAAGAAGCGCCGCGTGTAATCCAGGAGATTGTAAAGAATGGCTCGTTACATTGGTCCAAAATGCAAACTCGCTCGTCGCGAAGGCACCGATCTTTTTCTGAAGAGCGGCGTGCGCGCGATCGAATCGAAGTGCAACATTGAAGCAGCACCTGGTATCCACGGCCAACGCCGCGGTCGCCAGTCCGACTACGGCACCCAACTGCGTGAAAAGCAGAAGGTCCGTCGTATCTACGGCGTTCTCGAGCGTCAATTCAGCGGCTACTACAAAGAAGCTGCTGGCAAGAAAGGCGCAACCGGCGAAAACCTGTTGCAGCTGCTCGAATGCCGCCTGGACAACGTTGTATACCGTATGGGTTTCGGTTCTACTCGTGCCGAATCTCGTCAGCTGGTATCGCACAAGTCGATCAGCGTTAACGGTCAGACCGTAAACGTTCCGTCCTACCAGGTTCGTGCTGGTGACGTGGTTGCTGTTCGCGAGAAAGCAAAGAACCAACTTCGCATTGTCCAAGCTCTCGATCTGTGTGCCCAACGTGGCCGCGTAGAATGGGTAGAAGTAGACACTGAGAAGAAGTCGGGCGTTTTCAAGAACGTTCCTGCTCGCAGTGATCTGTCCGCCGACATCAACGAAAGCCTGATTGTCGAGCTCTACTCCAAGTAAGGGCTAGAAAATAGGTGCATCCATGCAGATTTCGGTAAATGAGTTCCTGACACCCCGCCATATTGATGTGCAGGTTGTCAGTCCAACCCGCGCCAAGATCACACTCGAGCCTCTCGAGCGTGGTTTCGGCCACACCCTGGGCAACGCGCTGCGCCGCATCCTGTTGTCCTCAATGCCCGGCTGTGCAGTAGTCGAGGCCGAGATTGACGGTGTGCTCCATGAGTACAGCGCCATCGAAGGTGTACAGGAAGACGTAATTGAAATCCTGTTGAACCTGAAAGGTCTGGCTATCAAGCTGCACGGTCGTGACGAAGTTACGCTGACCTTGTCGAAGAAGGGTTCGGGGGTGGTTACCGCTGCCGATATTCAGCTGGATCATGATGTCGAGATCGTTAACCCCGATCACGTAATCGCTAACCTGGCGTCTAACGGCGCCCTGAACATGAAGCTCACCGTAGCTCGTGGTCGTGGTTATGAACCGGCAGACTCGCGTCAGAGCGATGAAGACGAAAGCCGCAGCATCGGTCGCTTGCAGCTTGACTCTTCGTTCAGCCCAGTTCGCCGTATCGCATACGTGGTGGAAAACGCCCGTGTCGAACAGCGTACCAACCTGGACAAGCTGGTTATTGATCTGGAAACCAACGGTACCCTGGATCCTGAAGAGGCTATCCGCCGTGCTGCAACCATCCTGCAACAGCAGTTGGCTGCGTTCGTCGACCTCAAGGGTGACAGTGAGCCAGTGGTTGTCGAGCAGGAAGACGAGATCGATCCGATCCTGCTTCGCCCGGTTGACGATCTGGAACTGACTGTACGTTCGGCTAACTGCCTTAAGGCGGAAAACATCTACTACATCGGCGACCTGATTCAGCGTACCGAAGTAGAGCTGTTGAAGACTCCGAACCTTGGCAAGAAATCCTTGACTGAAATCAAGGACGTTCTGGCCTCCCGCGGTCTGTCCCTCGGCATGCGCCTCGACAACTGGCCGCCTGCAAGTCTTAAGAAGGACGACAAGGCGACTGCCTGATCGTCGTAATCACCGAACGTTGTGTTTGGTAAGGAATGAACCATGCGTCATCGTAAAAGTGGTCGTCACCTGAGCCGCACCAGCTCGCACCGCAAGGCCATGTTCCAAAACATGGCGGTGTCGCTGTTCGAGCACGAGCTGATCAAAACTACACTGCCGAAAGCCAAAGAACTGCGTCGCGTTGCTGAGCCGCTGATCACTCTGGCCAAGACAGATAGCCTGGCTAACCGCCGTCTGGCTTTCGACCGTACTCGTTCGAAAGCTATCGTTGGTAAGCTCTTCAACGACCTGGGCAAGCGTTACGCTACCCGTGAGGGTGGCTACCTGCGCATCCTCAAGTGCGGTTTCCGCGCTGGCGACAACGCGCCTATGGCGTACGTCGAGTTGGTTGATCGTGCTACCAGCGGCGAAGCTGTATCCGCTGAGTAAGTCGGCAACATACAAAAAACCGGGCCTCGTGCCCGGTTTTTTGTGCCTGCTAGAAAAGCAGAAACACCGTCTCGTCAGGTTTCGCTATCGGCAAGTCTTCAGATTTAGATAATAACTATCGATGTCCATGATTTAATGAATTTGGATACTGTCATTAACATGATCAATACTCCTTTCCAGCCGATTAGCCGGCAGTTCGAAGACCGACCTAGGAAGATTGAGCATGAGCCAGACCAAAACGCTTACGACCGCCAGCGGCGCTCCTGTCGCCGATAACCAGAACTCTCGCTCCGCCGGCCCGCGCGGCCCGCTGCTGCTCGACGATTTCCACCTGATCGAGAAACTCGCCCACTTCAACCGCGAAAATATTCCTGAACGCCGTGTGCACGCCAAAGGCTCGGGCGCCTACGGTACATTTACCGTGACCCGGGATATCACGCAGTACACCAGCGCCAAGTTGTTCGACACAGTCGGCAAGCAAACCCCAACTTTCCTGCGGTTCTCCACCGTGGGCGGTGAGCGTGGTTCTGCCGACACCGAACGCGATCCGCGCGGTTTCGCCCTGAAGTTCTACACCGAGGAAGGCAACTGGGACATCGTCGGCAACAACACCCCGGTATTCTTCATCCGTGATCCGTTGAAATTTCCAGACTTCATCCACACCCAGAAACGTCTGCCGCAAAGCAATCTGAAAAGCGCCCAGGCGATGTGGGATTTCTGGTCGCATTCGCCTGAGGCGTTGCACCAGGTCACCATTCTGTTTTCCGATCGCGGTATCCCGGATGGCTACCGCCACATGCACGGCTTCGGCAGTCATACCTACAGCCTGATCAACGCACAGGGTGAGCGCCACTGGGTGAAGTGGCACTACAAGACCCAGCAAGGGATCAAGAACCTCGCGCCGGCAGAGGCAGCACGCCTGGCGGGGACGGACCCGGATTACGCCCAGCGTGACTTGTTCAGCGCCATCGAGCGCGGTGACTTCCCGAAATGGAGCGTTTGCATCCAGGTCATGACCGAAGCCCAGGCCGCAGCCCATTACGAGAATCCGTTCGACGTCACCAAGACCTGGTCGCAGAAAGAGTTTCCGCTGATCGAAGTCGGTGTGCTCGAGCTCAACCGCAACCCGCAGAATTACTTTGCTGAAGTCGAGCAAGCGGCGTTTGGCCCTAGCAACATGGTGCCAGGGGTTGGCCTCTCGCCGGACCGCATGCTGCAGGGCCGTGTCTTCGCCTACGCGGATGCGCATCGCTACCGTGTGGGCACCAATCACCAGCAATTGCCGGTGAATGCGCCGCGCAGTCCGGTCAATACCTATCAGCGCGACGGTGCCATGGCGTTTGGCAGCAATGGCGGGGCGGCACCGAACTACGAGCCTAACAGCTACGTGGAAGCGCCGAAGCAAGCCCCGCGTTACGCAGAACCTGCACTGGCTCTCAGTGGCGCGGCGGACCGTTACGATCATCGCGAAGACACCGACTACTACAGCCACGCCGGTGCGCTGTTCCGCTTGATGAGCGATGAGCAGAAGGCGCTGTTGATCAGCAATATCGCCGGTGCAATGGCAGGCGTGTCGGCAGATGTGGTTGACCGTCAGCTGCAGCATTTCTTCAAGGCCGATGTTGCCTATGGAGAGGGCATCGCAAAAGCCTTGGGTGTAGCGCTTAACTAAGTCTAAACGAGAAGCAGAACCGCCCTCATTTGGGTGGTTTTTGCGTTATTTAACCTGGTTTTCTCGGATTTTCTTCGCTTTTGTAGCGTTGAGACAGTGACCTTGCGCTCAGCTTGGTTCAAACTACAACCTTTAAGAGCTTGTGGAGATGTAGGGCGATGCAAGGTCACCCAGACGTAATCGATTACCTCAACACGTTGCTGACAGGCGAACTGGCAGCCCGTGATCAATATTTCATCCATTCGCGGATGTACGAGGATTGGGGTTTTACCGAGCTCTACGAACGTATCAACCACGAGATGGAAGAAGAGACCCAGCACGCCGATGCGCTAATGCGCCGGATCCTGATGCTCGAAGGCACGCCACGCATGCGTGCCGATGACCTCGACGTCGGTACCACGGTGCCCGACATGCTCGCCGCTGACCTGCGCCTGGAATACAAAGTCCGCGCCGCACTGTGCAAAGGCATCGAGCTCTGCGAGCAGCACAACGACTACGTGACCCGCGAGATCCTGCGGATCCAGCTTAACGACACCGAAGAAGACCATACCTACTGGCTGGAGAAGCAGTTGGGACTGATCAAGCTGATCGGGTTGGAAAACTACCTGCAATCGCAATTCTGATTGCTGGGAAAGGGAAGGCAGAGCGTCCCAAGCTGCGTGCCCACGCAGAGCGTGGGAACGATCAAGCCCCTGTCACCGATGAGATGACAGGGGCTTTTTCGTGCTCGGGTGAAATCAGTCCCGATCACGTTCCAGCAACGGCTTGAGGTAGTAGCCGGTGTAGGACTGCTTCATCTCGGCCACTTGTTCCGGCGTCCCTACGGCGATGATCTGGCCACCCTTGGAGCCGCCTTCCGGCCCCAGGTCCACCAGCCAGTCAGCGGTCTTGATCACGTCCAGGTTGTGTTCGATCACCACCACGGTGTTGCCGTGGTCGCGAAGGCGGTGCAGCACGTCGAGCAATTGCTGGATATCGGCGAAGTGCAGGCCTGTGGTCGGCTCGTCGAGGATATACAGGGTCTTGCCGGTGTCGCGCTTGGACAGCTCGCGGGACAGCTTGACCCGCTGGGCTTCACCGCCGGACAAGGTCGTTGCCGATTGCCCCAGCTTGATGTACGACAGACCCACATCCATCAGCGTCTGGAGCTTGCGCGCCAGGGCTGGCACCGCGTCGAAGAACACCCGGGCTTCCTCGATGGTCATCTCGAGGGTTTCGTGGATGTTCTTGCCCTTGTATTTGATCTCCAGGGTCTCGCGGTTGTAGCGCTTGCTCTTGCACACATCGCACGGCACGTAGATGTCTGGCAGGAAGTGCATTTCCACTTTGATCAGGCCATCGCCCTGGCAGGCTTCGCAGCGCCCGCCCTTGACGTTGAACGAGAAACGCCCCGGGCCGTAGCCGCGCGAGCGGGACTCTGGCACGCCGGCGAACAGTTCGCGGATCGGTGTGAACAACCCGGTATAGGTCGCCGGGTTGGAACGCGGGGTACGGCCAATCGGGCTCTGGTCGATGTCGACCACCTTGTCCAGGTGCTCCAGGCCCTTGATGCTGTCGTGGGCGGCCGCTTCCAGGGTCGTGGCGCCGTTCAGGGCCGTGGCGCTGAGGGGGAACAGGGTGTTGTTGATCAGCGTCGACTTGCCGGAGCCGGACACGCCGGTCACGCAGGTCAGCAAGCCGATCGGGATTTCCAGGTCGACGTTGCGCAAGTTGTTGCCACGGGCGCCCTTGAGGGTCAGCGACAGCTTCTTGTTGCGCGGCGTACGTTTGGCCGGAACCTTGATCTTCACCCGGCCCGACAGGTATTTGCCGGTCAGGGAGTCAGGGTGCGCCATGACTTCGGCGGCGGTGCCCTGGGCAACGATATGCCCGCCATGGACCCCTGCGCCCGGGCCGATGTCCACCACGTAGTCCGCCAGGCGGATGGCGTCCTCGTCGTGCTCGACCACAATCACCGTGTTGCCGATGTCCCGCAGGTGCTTCAGGGTGCCGAGCAACCGGTCGTTGTCCCGCTGGTGCAGGCCGATGGACGGCTCGTCGAGGATATACATCACCCCCACCAGGCCGGCGCCGATCTGGCTGGCGAGGCGGATACGCTGGGCTTCGCCGCCGGACAGCGTGTCTGCGCTGCGGTCGAGGGTCAGGTAATCCAGGCCGACGTTCACCAGGAACTGCAGGCGCTCGCGGATTTCCTTGAGGATCTTGTCGGCGATTTCGCCCCGACGGCCGGTGAGCTTCAAGCCGCCGAAATAATCGGTAGCGTCGCCAATCGGCAGGCTGGTCACCGCCGGCAGGGTCTTCTCGCCCACCCACACATGCCGCGCCTCGCGACGCAGGCGAGTGCCACGGCAGTCCGGGCAGGGCTGGGTGCTGAGGAACTTGGCCAGTTCTTCGCGCACGCTGGCCGATTCGGTCTCGCGGTAGCGTCGCTCCAGGTTCGGCACGATGCCTTCGAACGGGTGGGAGCGCTTGACGATATCGCCGCGGTCGTTGAGGTATTTGAAGTCGACATTCTGCGAGCCGCTGCCCTGCAGGATGAATTTCTGCTGGTCGGCGGGCAGCTCGTTGAACGGTTTATCCAGGCTGAACTTGTAATGGGCCGCCAGCGAACCGAGCATCTGGAAATAATAGACGTTGCGCCTGTCCCAGCCGCGAATCGCGCCTTCGGCCAGGGTCAGCTCGCCATTGACCAGGCGCTTGGTGTCGAAGAACTGCTTGACCCCCAGGCCATCGCAGGTCGGGCAGGCGCCAGCCGGGTTGTTGAAGGAGAACAGCTTGGGTTCCAGCTCGCTGATGGCATGGCCGCAGATCGGGCAGGCGAAACGCGCGGAGAAAATGATCTCCTCGCCGGGCTCGTCGTCCATCGGTGCGACCAGGGCGATGCCGTCGGCCAGTTTCAGTGCCGTCTCGAAGGACTCGGCCAACCGCTGCTGCAAGTCGGCACGGACCTTGAAGCGGTCGACCACCACATCGATCGAATGCTTCTTCTGTTTATCCAGTTTCGGCAGTTCGTCCAGCTCGCACAGCTTGCCGTTGACCCGGGCCCGCACGAAGCCTTGGGCGCGCAGTTCTTCGAACACCATCAGGTGTTCGCCCTTGCGCTCGCGAACCACCGGGGCCAGCAGCATCAGCTTGCTGCCTTCGGGCTGGGCCAGCACCAGGTCGACCATCTGGCTGACGGTCTGGGCTTCCAGGGGAATGTCGTGATCGGGACAACGGGGAATACCGACCCGCGCATACAGCAAGCGCAGGTAGTCGTAGATTTCGGTGATGGTGCCGACCGTCGACCGGGGGTTATGGGAGGTCGACTTCTGTTCGATGGAAATGGCCGGCGACAGGCCTTCGATGGTGTCGACGTCGGGTTTTTCCATCATCGACAGGAACTGCCGGGCGTAGGCCGACAGCGATTCGACATAGCGTCGCTGGCCTTCAGCGTACAACGTGTCGAAGGCCAGGGATGATTTGCCGGATCCGGACAGGCCGGTGATGACGATCAGCTTGTCCCGTGGCAGGGTCAGGTCGATGTTCTTCAGGTTGTGGGTACGGGCCCCACGAATCAGGATCTTGTCCAAAGTGGCCTCGCTCGGCGGGCGTCGAAAACGTAGGAGTATACGGGCAAATACTGGATGGATGCACACTATTGAAGGTGCGATTGCAGCCATACATGAAGACTGCGCGGCAAACGGTCGCCATATACCCTCTCAATCGATGGGACTGGTAGAATCGCCGCCGGTTCACATGAGGTTTTTCCATGCAAGATCCCCACAGCGAACGCATGAGTCGTGGCGAGACGCGCGCAGCAAGCGGTCTGGCCCTGGTGTTCGCCTTCCGTATGCTGGGCATGTTCATGGTGTTGCCGGTGCTGGCGACCTATGGCATGGACCTGGCTGGCGCGACCCCGGCCCTCATCGGGTTGGCGATTGGCGCTTATGGCCTGACCCAGGCGATCTTCCAGATCCCGTTCGGGGTCATTTCCGACCGTATCGGCCGGCGCCCGGTTATCTACCTGGGGCTGATCGTCTTCGCCCTTGGCAGTGTGCTGGCTGCCAATGCCGACTCGATCTGGGGCGTGATCGCCGGACGCATCCTGCAGGGCGCCGGGGCTATTTCCGCGGCCGTGATGGCGCTGCTGTCAGACTTGACCCGCGAACAACATCGGACCAAGGCCATGGCCATGATCGGCATGACCATTGGTCTGTCGTTCGCCGTGGCCATGGTGGTAGGCCCCTTGCTGACCCGCGCCTTTGGCTTGTCCGGCCTGTTCCTGGCGACCGGGGCCATGGCGCTGGTGGGGATCCTGATCGTGGCGTTCATGGTGCCGCACGCCACTGGCCCGTTGCAGCACCGCGAATCCGGGGTGGCGCGCCAGGCGCTGATCCCGACGCTCAAGCACCCGGACCTGTTGCGCCTGGACCTGGGCATTTTCGTGCTCCACGCCATGCTGATGTCCAGCTTCGTGGCCTTGCCGCTGGCCCTGGTCGAGAAGGCCGGCCTGCCCAAGGAACAGCACTGGTGGGTCTACCTGACGGCGCTGCTGATTTCGTTCTTCGCCATGATTCCGTTCATCATCTATGGCGAGAAACGACGCAAAATGAAACGAGTTTTGCTCGGCGCCGTCATGACGCTGATGCTCACTGAGCTATTCTTCTGGCAGTTCGGCGATAGCTTGCGGGCCCTGGTGATCGGCACGGTGGTGTTCTTCACCGCGTTCAATCTGCTGGAAGCCTCGCTGCCGTCGTTGATCAGCAAGGTTTCACCGGCGGGCGGCAAGGGCACGGCGATGGGGGTCTACTCCACCAGTCAGTTCCTGGGCTCGGCGTTGGGCGGGATCCTTGGCGGCTGGCTGTTCCAGCATGGCGGTTTGTCGGTTGTGTTCCTGGGTTGTGCCGCGCTGGCTGCACTTTGGTTGGCCTTTGCTGTTACCATGCGCGAACCTCCCTATGTGACGAGCCTGCGCTTGCCCTTATCGCCCGAGGCGATTCGTGAGGCTGGCCTGACCGAGCGTCTGAAGGCCGTCGTTGGAGTAACCGATGCAGTGGTGGTCGCCGACGAAGCGGCCGTGTATATCAAACTCGACACCGAATTATTGGATCGCGCGACGCTCGAGCGCCTGGTGAACAACCCGGCCCCGACTACGTGCGAAGCCTAGGAGAACGTTATGGCCCGTGGGGTTAACAAAGTCATATTGGTCGGTACTTGCGGCCAGGATCCCGAAGTTCGCTACCTGCCGAACGGCAACGCCGTGACCAACCTGAGTCTGGCGACCAGCGAACAGTGGACCGACAAGCAGACCGGCCAGAAGGTCGAGAAGACCGAATGGCACCGCGTGTCGATGTTCGGCAAAGTAGCTGAGATCGCCGGCGAATACCTGCGCAAGGGTTCGCAGGTGTACATCGAGGGCAAGCTGCAGACTCGCGAGTGGGAAAAAGACGGTATCAAGCGTTACACCACCGAAATCGTGGTCGACATGCAAGGCACCATGCAACTGCTGGGCGGCCGTCCACAGGGCGACCAGCAACAAGGTGGCAACAACTACCAGCAATCGGCTCCGCGTCAGCAGGCCCCGCGTCCGCAGTCGGCCCCACAGCCACAACGCGAGCGTCCGGCCCCACAACAGGCCGCGCCGCAACCGGCTCCGGATTTCGACAGCTTTGATGACGATATTCCGTTCTGATGACGGGTTGAGACTACTCAGCCAATAGTTTGAAAAAAAGCCCCAAGCGCACTCTGCCCTTGG
The DNA here is from genome assembly GCF_900100135.1 of Pseudomonas sp. NFACC05-1. NCBI lineage: Bacteria > Pseudomonadati > Pseudomonadota > Gammaproteobacteria > Pseudomonadales > Pseudomonadaceae > Pseudomonas > Pseudomonas sp. NFACC05-1. Next base: position 21,655 of record NZ_FMTR01000040.1, read on the forward strand.
GGCTTTTTATTTATTGGCGCAGGCCAGGTTCATGACTTGAGGACCCCGGGCAATCCCGGTCATGCTCACAAATCCAGATCCAATACTTCCTGCATCCTCTCGCCAATCGACTGCCTCAACCACTCGGCATGGAACGCCATGTCCCGCACCGTTACCTCCGAAAACCGAAGTTCGATCGGTTTGCCATTGGCCCCGGCGAAGCACACCACAAAGTGACAAAAGTGGGCGGAAGCGGTCGTTATGTAGGGCCTGATGGAGTGGATATCGCTGTACGGCACGCATTCTTCGGTGGTTTGCCGGGCAGGGCGGCATTGGGTGAAGGTGAGGCGTTGCTGGCGTTCGTCAAAGCAGAAACCGAGCACCTCAGGTCCGGATGCCAGCCAGTTGAGCACGCAGACGGCCGCGAATGCGCTGATGAACGCGAGCGCTATAAACAGGGGGGCCTCGATCACTCTTGTATGAATGGGCGACAGGTTTTGTCCGACATGAAACAGCTTCGTCGATAGCACTGTCAGCCCATAGACCGGCAAGGCCAGCAGCATTACCACGGCATACACCATCGTGCCCAGGTATCCCGGCCTGGATACGTTGCTTGAGCAATCCCACGAGGGCGGGTGCAGTGGCGCTGATGTAGCGGTCGGGAACGGGGATTCGACCAGGCGCGGTGGGCGTTTGCGTTTCATACGGCTGGCTCTTGGGAAAAATGCCCGGCCATTCTTATCGTTATTCCTCAAGTACGCCTAGTAAAAACAGTAGGGGCGCAGCGGCGAGAAGCTGAAGGGATGGCGCGCGAAGCGCAGCAGATGGGGTTCGTGGCGACGACGCCGCGGTTGTTGCTCGTGCTGGAGACTTGATCGCCTCCAGACACGCCGTTGATGCCTGAGGCAAAACCGCACTTGGATGATGAAGTGCGGTTTTTAGTAATGTCGTGGGTTTATTGATGGTCGGCCAGGAATTGCTCGGTGCTCACCACACTCGCATAGGCAAACCCCAGCGCGGCCATGAACGCCGCGTGCACTTGGGCGGCCGGCACGACGACGCCGTTGAATTCCAGGTCGAGGGTGGCGCAGGCATCGTGGATCACCGTGACGCCGTAGCCCAGGTCTGCCGCCGCCCGCACGACGCCGTCGACGCACATGTGGCTCATGCTGCCGACAACCACCAGTTGTTCGATGCCATGGTGCTCGAGGAGGGATTGTAGTTCGGTCTCACGAAACGAATTGACGAAATGTTTGAGCACCACCGGTTCGTCGGCGCGGTTGAGCACTTTAGGATGCAGTTGTGCGCCTTCCGAGCCTGGGGTGAAGAACGGGGCGTCGTCGGAGGTGAACTCGTGGCGGATGTGCACCACGCGATCACCGGCCTGACGGAAGGCTTCGATCAACCGTACGGCATTGTCGGCGGCGGCTTCGGCGCCGACCAACGGCCATTTGCCCTGGGGGAAGTAGTCGTTCTGGATATCGACTACGATGAGCGCTTGCTTGGACATGGGGGCTTCCTCGATCAGATTGGGTGTGAAGCCAGTATTGGCTTTTACCGTCGCTTCGAGGATTGGCCGCAACGACAATAAGCGAGGGAAAACTGACAATGATGCAGCAAAGGGCGGTCGCCGAGCTTGGGGTGCTCATCTACCCTGGCGCGCAACTGGCGGCGGTGCATGGCTTGACCGATCTGTTCGCCGTGGCTCAGCGGATCGCGGCCGAGCATGCCAGCGTGCAGTTGCCAACGCTGCGGGTAAGTCACTGGCGGGCGGAGGAGGGCGAGGCGCCGTTGCGGGTGTTCGACAGCGAAACAGGCCCGGCGGGCAAGCTGGTGGCGTTGTTGATTCCACCGTCCCTTGCCGGTTTCAGTGAAGGCTTGGTCTCTCAGGCGCTGATGGATTGGCTGCGGGCGCAGCATGCCGACGGCACAGTGCTCGGCGGGGTTTGCGTGGGCTCGATCCTGCTGGCCGAAAGCGGCCTGCTCGACGGGCGCAGCGCCACCACCCACTGGACTTCGGCCAAGACCTTTGCCGCGCGTTACCCGAAAATCAAGCTCAATGCCGACAAACCCATCGTCGACGACGGCGACCTGATCACCACCGCCGGGCTGATGGCCTGGTCGGAGCTGGGGCTACGCCTGGTGGACCGCCTGCTCGGGCCCAGCATCGCCACGCGCACGGCGCAATTCCTGGTGATCGAGCACAGCGACAGCGCGAGCCAGTGCGGCAGTAATTTTGCGCCCATCCTCGGCCATGGCGACCCGGCGATTCTCAAGGTCCAGCATTGGTTGCAAAGCAGCGGCGCGGTGGAGGTTTCCCTCGGTGCGATGGCCGAACGCGCTGGGCTGGAAGAACGCACCTTCCTGCGCAGGTTTCGCGCCGCCACCGGGCTCAAGCCCACCGAATACTGCCAGCATCTGCGCGTCGGCAAAGCCCGGGAAATGCTGGAGTTCACCAATGGCACCATCGACCACATTGCCTGGACCGTCGGTTACCAGGACCCGAGCGCCTTTCGCGCGACGTTCAGGAAAATCACCGGGTTGGCGCCGAGTGATTATCGGGCGCGGTTTGGGGTAAATCCACCGGGCACTCCCAAAGGCTGACACTGGACCCTTTGTGGCGAGGGAGCTTGCTCCCGCTGGGCTGCGCAGCAGCCCCACCATCCCAACTGACTACATCCGGTGTAGGTTCTTTGCTGCTGGATATCGTGCAATTTGCGGGATGCCTATCATGGGTCGTGCAGAATGAAACAGGCCCGATGCTATCAACTGCGCACTAGACGCCCGTTTGGCTGAGCCATCCCTGCCGATGCCACCGTTGGCCTGATCTCTGCACCTTTCCTGATTCACAGGCATATCCAAAGCCATCGAACGCAGGAAAAAGGGCAACGCATGACACCAGTCAATCGCAACAAGCGGGTAGTGGCCTATTCGGTCAATCCACAAGCGCCGCGCCATGAGGTCGAGACCAATCGTGCACTGGCCCGGTGGCTGGCACAGATCCTGGGATGGGAGTACGACGACAGTCATGACCCTCGGGCCGGTCATGATCTTTATCTGTTGCCCACGCAAACCCTGATCGGCACCGAAACCTTGATGCGCCTGGGGGTCAAGGGGCCGGAGGATATGTGGGGTGGGTATGTCGAGCATGATTTTATCTGCACCAAGGCGATTACCCACGGTCTGTTGAATAAGGACGCCGTGGCGCCCAAGGGCTGGTCGCCGCTGTTTGCCAAGCTCACGCGAGGCGCGGTACTCGATGGCGTGACGGTCTTTTCGCTCAAGGATGCGCGTCCGGCCGCCGAGCACTTGCTGTACACCGGGCCGATTCGCCTCAAGCCGATCCATGCCTGTGCCGGGCGTGGGCAACGGCTGATCAAGAGCCTGGCGCAGTTCGATGAAATTGTCGCCGGGCCGGACGCCCAGGCGCTGTTTCGCGATGGGGTGGCGCTGGAACAGCACCTCAACGAGGTCAAGACCCAGAGCGTCGGCCAGAGCTTCATCAACGGCAAGGTCCTGAGTTATTGCGGTGTGCAACACCTGACCCACGACAGCGAGGGGGTGGAGGTGTACGGCGGGTCGGACCTGCTGATAGTACAGGGCGGTTATATCGAGTTGCTCAGGCTCGAACTGCCCGACGATGTGCGCGAGGCGGTGCGCCTGGCGCAGGTGTTCGATGACGCCGCCAATCAGGCCTACCCGAGCTTTTTTGCATCGCGGCGCAATTACGACATCGCCCAGGGCCTGGATGCCGCCGGCCAGCCCCGTGGCGGTGTGTTGGAACAGTCATGGCGCATGGGCGGCGCCAGCAGCGCCGAACTGGCGGCGTTGCAGGTGTTCGTCGAAGCGCCGCAAACCAGCGCGGTGCGGGTGTCCTCGGTGGAGACCTACACCGAGCAACCGCTGCCGCCCGGCGCGAGGGAGGTCTATCGCGGCGAGGCGCACAACGGTGACTTCCTTCTCAAATACGTAACGGTTCAATCCTATGACGGCTAGAAGTGAAACCATTCAGATCGAGATTGACGATGAACGCATGAACGGGACATTCCTGAGTCCCAAGTCGAAGGTTCCTGGCGTGTTGTTCGTGCACGGCTGGGGCGGTAGCCAGGAGCGGGACCTGGAACGGGCCAAAGGCATCGCCGGCCTGGGTTGCGTGTGCCTGACCTTCGACTTGCGTGGGCACACCGGCGGAGCGGGGATCCCGTTGTCGCGGGTCACCCGCGAGGACAACCTGCGAGACCTGTTGGCGGCCTACGACCGCTTGCTCGCGCACCCGGCCTTGGATACCTCGGCGATTGCCGTGGTGGGCACCAGTTATGGTGGCTACCTGGCTTCGATCCTGACTTCGTTGCGTCCGGTACGCTGGCTGGCCCTGCGGGTGCCAGCGCTGTACCGCGACGAGCAATGGCACACCCCCAAGCGCGACCTGGACAAGACCGACCTGCTGGATTACCGCAGCACGCTGGTGCACGCCGGAACCAATCGCGCCTTGCATGCGTGTTCGCAGTTCACCGGCGATGTGTTGCTGGTGGAGTCCGAGACCGATGCCTACGTGCCCCATGCCACCATCATGAGCTACCGGGCGGCGTGCCAGCAGACCCACTCGCTGACTCACCGGATCATCGACGGTGCCGATCATGCCTTGAGCGACCCCGTGTCACAGCAGGCCTACACCTCGATCCTGGTGGACTGGATCACGGAAATGGTGGTGGGAGAGCGCTTGAGCATCATCCAGGAACGCTGATCGTGCGGTGTTGGGGGCCCATCGCGAGCAGGCTCGCTCCCACAGGGGATGTGTAGCGATCGAGATAAGTGTGTTCACAACCGATCCAATGTGGGAGCGAGCTTGCTCGCGATGAGGCCAGGCCAGGCAACCCATCACTTGACCCCAGGCTTGACCCGCAACGCCTTGGCCTTCGCCTCGATCACCAGGTACATCACCACGGTAATCAGCAACGGCAGGATGAAATAGATCGCCCGGTAGGCGATCAATCCCGCCAGCAGGCTGCCCCGCGACACTTCATGTTGCAGCAGCGCAACGAACACCGCTTCCAACACCCCAAGCCCCGCCGGAATGTGGGTGATGACCCCCGCAATGCTGCTGATCAGCAACACCCCGAGCACCACTGGATAATCCAGTTTGCCGGGCAGCAACGTGAAGATCACCGCCGCCATCAACGACCAGTTCAGCGCGCCCAACGCCAGTTGCAGCACCGCCATGCGCAGCGACGGCAGATTGATTTCCATGCCGCGAATCGTCCAGGCCCGGCGCTTGGAAAACCGGCAGGCCACCAGGTAACCGGCACTCACCAGCAGCAACAGCGCGCCGACGCCTTGCAACGCATCGCTGCTGAGTTTCCAGCCCGGCGGCATGGTCACCAGGCCGCTGCTGAACACCACCCCGGCCAAGGTCATGTAGCCGAACCAGTTGGTGGCCAGGCTCAGGCCGAGAATTTTGGCGATGTTCCCGCTGCTGACCCCCAGTCGCGAATACAGGCGATAGCGCATGGCGATACCACCGACCCAGGCGCTGAGGTTGAGGTTGAACGCGTAACTGATCACCCCCACCGGCAAGATCTGCCGCCAACCCAGTTTCTGGCGGATGTAGGTGCGACCGATCAGGTCGAAGCAGGCATAGGTGATGAAACTGGTGACGGTCAGCGCGGCGGCGATGATCAAGGTGCGCACCTTGAAGTCTGCCAGGGTGGCGAACACTTCCGACCAATCGATGCGTCGGGCCAAGGTGGTGAACAGCACGATCAACAGCAGGAAAAACGCCAGGGTCAGCGGTCTTTTCCAGCGGCTCCAGCGGGATTTGGGCTTGGACTGTTCCGGCGCATGGGCATCTCTCGGCGCGGCGTGCGCTTCAGAGTGGTTCATGGGGTTCGCTCCGGACCGCCGTCGGCGGTGAAAATGGTTTCAGACGCGGTTTATGGGCCGGCAGCCAGCCGGCCCAGGCCGGGAAATGGCGCAAAAAGTGGAACACCATGAAACCGATGGTCATACGCCACAACAGGCCCCGGGGGGCGTGGTCCTCGGGCATGGCGGTGCAATGGTTGCGGCTCAGATAGTCGAGGCGCTCGAACAACTCGCGATTGAACGCCCGGTCGCGGATCAGCACATTGGCTTCCAGATTCAGGGACAGGCTCAGCGGGTCGAGGTTGCTCGAACCCACCGTGCTCCAATCCTCATCCACCAGGGCGACCTTGCCGTGCAGCGGTCGCTCGCAATATTCGTAGATCACCACGCCGGCCTTGAGCAGGTAGCTGTAGAGCATGCGCGCGGCGAGCTTGGCGATCAGCATGTCCGGCTGGCCCTGCAGGATCAGCCGTACTTCCACGCCCCGCCGTGCCGCGTTGCGGATCTCGCGCAGCAACCGGTAGCCAGGGAAGAAGTAGGCATTGGCGATCACCACCCGCCGCTGGGCGCTGCGCAGCACTTGCAGGTAAACCTCTTCAATGTCGGTCTGGTGTTCGTGATTATCCCGGTAGACCAGGCGCACCTGGCCGTCGTGGTCGTTGATGGCCAATTCGTTGCGCCGACTGCGGCGCCGTTGCCACCAGTATTTGGCCCGGGCAGGCCGTCCGCTCTGCAACAGCGCGAAGTGATGGATATCCACCACCGCCGGGCCTTTGATTTCCACGGAGTAATCCTGCTTGGCCTCGGGTCCGAAATCGCCCAGGTGGTCGGCGGAAAAATTGATCCCGCCGATAAACGCAATCACCCCGTCCACCACCACGATCTTGCGGTGCAGGCGACGGAACCAGTTGGTGCGGATGCCCAGGCGCCGTGGGGCGGGATCGAACATTTGCAGGCGCACGCCAGCGTCGCTCAACGAGGCGAGGAATTCGGTGGTCAGCTCTCCGCAGCCGAAGCCATCGAGGCTGACGGTGATGCGCACGCCCCGCGCGGCGGCTTCGATCAACAGGTCCCGCAGTTCATAACCGACCTTGTCCTCGAACAGGATGAAAGTCTCCAGGAGGATTTCTGCCTCGGCCCGGCGAATGGCTTCGAAGACCCTGGGGAAATACTCTTCGCCGTTTTCCAACAGCTTGACGCGATTGTTGCCGTGCCAGCCGTATTCGATATCCGTCAGCGCCGGGTTGCGTTCGGTGGGTGGCGCCTCGACCTGCTCAACCGTCGCCTTGTTCATTGTCGCGCTCATAATTCGATCTCCACCGACAGCGGTGCGTGGTCGGAGAGGTGCGACCAGGGTCGTACGCTCAACACCTTGGGATGACGGGCCTTGAGGTTGCGCACGTAGATGCGGTCCAGGCGCAGGACCGGCAGGCGCGCCGGAAAGCTGCGGGCCGGTTTGCCCCACTGTTCGGCGAACACTTCCCGCAGGCCGCAGGGTTCGAGCAGTTCACTGGCCTTGCCGCGCCAGTCGTTGAAGTCGCCGGCCACGATCACTGGCGCGTCGGGCGGCAGTTCGCTCAAGCGCTGGCAAAGCAGCTTGAGTTGCTCGACACGATGACCTTCGCGCAGCCCCAGGTGCACGCAAATGGCATGCACTTGCTGTCCATCGCCCGGCAGGCGCAGCACGCTGTGGAGCATGCCGCGGTTCTCATGGCCGCTGATGGACACGTCCAGGTTGTCGTGGCGGATGATCTGGAATTTCGACAGCAGCGCGTTGCCGTGGTCGCCCGCCGGATACACCGCGTTGCGCCCGTAGGCGAACTGTGGCCAGAGGGTGTCGGCGAGGAATTCGTATTGCGGCATGCTCGGCCAGTTGCTGTAGCGCTGGGGATGGTGTTCGTGGGTGCCGTGGACTTCCTGCAAGAACACCACATCGGCGGACACGCTGCGCACCGCTTCGCGCAGTTCCGGCAGGATGAAGCGCCGGTTCAGGGCGGTGAAGCCCTTGTGGGTGTTGACCGTCAGCACGGTGAAACGGCTGACCGGGTCGAGAACCTGGGCCTGTTGCTGGGTCGGCTCGTGGGTTGCTTCGCTGGTTTCCGGGCGGTTCATGGCAACACCCCTTCGGCCGGGCGCTCGCCGGGCGCGGTGGCGAGGTCCTTGTCCAGATGGAAGTGCTCCAGCAAGTGGCGTGCGTCATAGGGCGCGCGGACTTTGATGTCGTTGTCGAAATAGCAGAACACTTCCCGGCTTTTACGGGCCCGGGGTTTCTTGTCGGGGTCGATCAACTGGGCGTCGGTGGGTTGCTTGCCGTGGCTCCAGGCCTCGATCCGCTCGCCCCAGCGCTTCAACGCCTCGTCGGTGTAGCCGCTGGCGTACAGCTGCTCGGCGCCGTGCAGGCGCAGGTAGACGAAATCGCTGGTGACGTCTTCACGATAGGGCCATTTGCCGGCCGTGTCGGCGATCACCAGGGCCACGTCGTAGCGCTTGAGCAGCGTGACGAAGTGCGGGTCGATAAAGCTCTCATGGCGGATTTCCACGGCGTGGCGCAGTGGGCGCTTTTTATCAGTGGTGGTGCTGGCGTGGCCGTCCAGGCGCGGCTCGTGCTCGCGGGCCAGGGCGGCGGCACCTTCGGTGTCGTGGGGCAGTTGCTTGAGGAAGTCTTCGAACAGCTCGGGGTCAAATTTGAAGCTGGGCGGAAACTGCCAGAGGATCGCGCCCAGCTTCTCCTTGAGCTCCAGCACGCCGGAGGCGAAGAAATTGGCCAACGGCTTGCGGATGTCCCGCAGGCGCTTGATATGGGTGATGAAACGCGGGGCCTTGACGCTGAACACGAAGCCGGGCGGTGTCTCGGCGTACCACTGGGCATACCGTTCGGGGCGTTGCAGGGCGTAGAACGATCCATTGATTTCGATGCTATTGACCGCTCGTGAGGCGAATTGCAGTTCCCGTTTCTGGGCCAGCCCCTTGGGGTAGAAATCCCCCCGCCAGGGCGTGTAGCGCCAACCGGAAATGCCAATGTGGATCGCCGTCATGTATCCCTCCCGTGCCAATGACCTCGTGCAGCCTGTGTCTTTTGATGACTGTTGCGCGGCCTGGAAAGTTTCGATGGGATGCCCGGCGGCAGTGAAGCTGTGGCGAGGGATGCGCAGTAAGTCCCAAAAACAGGGCCGCTGCGCGCCCCAGCGGGAGCAAGCTCCCTCGCCACAAGGTTTTGTATTGGCCTTGCGAGCGAACTTGCCGGCGCAATATTGATCAGTTCCTTACCGATCCCGTGTGAAGGAGCCTCGCGTCTTGTCTCGATTGAGCACTGTATTGCTGCTGTTCTTGCTGGCGCTGACCGGTACCAGCGCCTACGGCACCGCCGCTGTCCCTGGCACCTCCAAGCCCGATGAACCGCCCGCCGAACCTGCGCCGCTGGTGCAGGGCGGTTTATTGGGGGCCATCAGTTCGAGCATTGACGATGTCCAGGACAAACTCGATCTCAACCAAAGCCTGGTGGATGCCTGGCGCCTGCGGGCGGACCGGGCGGCGGATGAGGTGGACCGGCTGGTGGACCAGACGTCCCGTTCGTCCTGGCGCGTGGCGGGTGATTTCCTGTTGTTGTCGAGCGTCTGGATCGGCGCTTTTGCACTGATCTGGTCGGGCGCGCGGCTGCTGCTGCGCCATCTGGGCCGGCGCCGCTGGTTGCGCACCCGCCAGCGCCTGCGCGACCTGCTCGGTTATCTGCTGCCGTACACCGCTGCGGCGTTGATCTGCCTGCCGCTGACCCTGTACGTCAGCCACTTCCTGCAGGTGTCGGTCGGTCGCGCCCTGGCGCTGTGCTTCGCCTACGCCACTAGCAGCGGCATTTTCTCCACTTCGGTGTTGCTGTGCGTGATCGTGATGTTCAACGCGGGTCACAAACGCCGGGCGGTGGCGATGATCCGGCGCTTCAGCCCCCGGCCATTGTTCATGATCGGTTTTCTCGCCGCCCTCAGCGATGCCCTGACCAGCCCGCAGATCGCCCGGCAACTGGGCGGCAACATCACCAGCAGCATCGCAGTGTTCACCGGCTTGTTTGCCTCGGTGATCTTTGGCTGGCTGGTGATTCGCATGCGCAGGCCCGTGGCGCACCTGATCCGCAACCGCCCGCTGGCCCAGCGCTTGAAGCAACCGGCCTTGCAGGAGTCGCTGCGGATTTTCTCCGGGCTCTGGTATTGGCCGATCCTGTTGATGGTGCTGGTGTCGGCGGTGAGCCTGATCGGTGTCGGCGAGGACAACCAGAAAGCCCTGCGTTGCGCGCTGTTCACCACCATCCTGCTGATCGCCACGGTGTTCCTCAGCACCGTGTTCCAACACGTCTTCAAGTCGCCCAAGGCCGAGGCCATCCAGCGCAACAGCGCCTACAAGGGTCGCCTGTTGAGCCTGCTGCACGCGTTGCTGCGCATCGTCATGGCGGTGGTATTCATCGAAGTCCTCGGACGGATCTGGGGCATTTCCCTGTTCGAGTTCGCCTCGCGCAATGCCATAGGCCGGGCGATCAGCGATTCCTTGAGCCGCATCGGCCTGATCTTCCTGATGACCTGGCTCACGTGGGTGGTGCTCGACACGGCGATCCAGGAAGCCCTGAAACCGCCGCTGAACAAGCGCGGGGCCCGCCAGCCCAGCACCCGGGTCAAGACCATCCTGCCGCTGTTGCGCAACGCGGCGAAAATCATCCTGGTGGTGATTTGCGCGATCACCACCATGGCCAACCTGGGCATCAACGTCGCGCCGTTGCTGGCCGGAGCCGGGGTGGTGGGGCTGGCGATCGGCTTCGGTTCCCAGCAACTGGTGCAGGACGTCATCACTGGGCTGTTCATCATTATCGAAGACACGCTGTCCATCGGCGACTGGGTTGTGCTCAGCTCTGGCCACGCCGGCACCGTCGAAGGCCTGACCATCCGCACCCTGCGCCTGCGCGACGGCAAGGGCTTCGTGCATTCGGTGCCGTTCGGCCAGATCAAGGCGGTGACAAACCAGTCCCGGCAATTCGCCTTTGCGTTTTTCTCCGTGCAATTCACATACGACACCGATGTCGACCAGGCCATCGAGCTGATTCGCGAGGCCGGGCGTTCGATCGCCGAAGACCCGTTCCTCAAGTTCAACCTGCAAGGGCCGTTGGATGTGTTTGGCGTGGACAAGATGGACCTCAACGGCGTGGTGCTCACGGCGCAGTTCCGCACCGTGTCGGGTGGGCAATATGCGGTGAGCCGGGCGTTCAACCAGCAGTTGAAGAAGCTTGTGGATAACCACCCGGCGGTGCACTTTGCGCAGACTTATCCACAGCAGGTGATGTTGCCCAAGCGGTTCGTGGAGGAGCCGAAAGAATCGGGGGAGTCGTGAGCTAATCGGTAACCCTGTGGCGAGGGAGCTTGCTCCCGCTCGGCTGCGAAGCAGTCGTCGCTTTGGGCGGATATTGCCGCGCACGGATGTATTGTTTGGGGCTGCTACGCAGCCCAGCGGGAGCAAGCTCCCTCGCCACAGGTGTGATGTGTAGGCTAATGGTGTTGGATCAGCTTATTCCTGATCTCAGCCATCCCATGAGCATCCAACTCCATCCAAAGATGCTGCTTGCCAGCAATCTGCGCCGCCACCGGCAAACCATCGCGATACACCAGCCGATTGCCCGCCAGCGCCGGCACTTTCGCCCCCGGCAGCAGGGTGCCGGCCAGGTTCAGCGGGTCGACGCCGCACACCGCCACCAGGCTGCCGTCGGTGGGGCGGCGGCGTACTTCGCGCAGCAGCGGGATGGCTTCGGGCAGGGCGAATTGTTCACCTGCCAGGCCGCTGACGAACCGCCCGCCACGAATCTCGCCCCGTGCCTCCAACCGATGAAAGGTGCGCAGCAGATCGCGCCAGCTCGGCAACCAATCCGCCTCCCGCTCCAGCAAGCGCCAGAACACCACGCCGTAGCGGCGCAGCAGGGTCATGGCGATGTGTTCCAGGGTCTCGGGCGGTGTCGGCGCCGGGCGGTTGCCTTCCACCGGCGCGGGTTGGCTACGGCGCAGCAAGGCCCAGCGCCCGGCGTCGTCCATGCCGCCGACAAACGCGCCGCGCCCGCGCCGACTGCTGCGGGCCTGGCGTTTGCTGGCGGGGGTGATCAGCGCGCGCAAGCCGGCGAAGCTGTCGGCATTCACCAATCCGGCGCCCACCAGTTCCTGCAAGGCGATTTCCAGTTCGCTGCGCAGCAGATGAGCCTCGTGGGCCAGTTCGTCGAAAAACAGCGCGCCGTGTTCGGCGAGGGCCTGATGGACTTTTTGTGTCTTGGGCGACAGCTCATCAAGGGCCGTTTGCCCGGCCAGGCTGCTCCACAACGCCACCTGGCTGCGCGGCAGCAATACCACCGGCGTGCTGCGCAGGGCGCTGGCGGAAGGCTTCTGGTGCGCACTCAGGCGCGTCCATACCCACTTGCCACTGCGGCACAACTCATCGAGCCAACTGGGCGAATAGTCTTTGATCCGCGCCGGCAGCAGGTCGCTGTCCCAGGCTGACGCGGCGGCTGGAAAGCCTTCGAACTGACCCAGGATCGACGGCAGCACGGCATTGCCCCGACCTTGGCTGGACGATGACAGGTGTTGCCAGTCGAACAGGAAACGCATGAAATCCTGCAGCATCACCGGCTCGATTTCCCGGCGCAGGCGCTTGACCGTGTAGCGATGAATCCGCGCCAGCAAATGCCGCTCGCACCATTCCTCCTGGCCGGTGCCCGGCGTGAACCGCCCACGCAGCACATAGCCTTGCTGCTCGAGCTGCGCCAGGGCCTGGGTGACCTGCGGTGTCAACAACCCCAGCGGGTAGGCAATGGCCTTCAACGGCAGCGGGCCAAAGGCGCTGAGTCGGGCGCGGAGCACTTCCACCAGGGCCTCGTCGCCGTCCCAGGCTTCATCGAAACCGGCCAAGGGCGTCAGCGCTGGTTGCCATTGGGCCTGTGGATAAACCGCTTGCAGACACGTCAGCCGTTCCAGCGCCACCCACAGGCCGCGTTCGGCGCTGATCTGCACATGGCTGGCGCGTCCGCCCTCGGCCAGCGTCTGCAACCAATCCAGCCACGGCGCGTGGGCGTTGGCTTCGCTGTCGGCGATGCAGGCCAGGCTCATCAAGGCTTCGTGCATCTCATCAAGATTGGTCGGCGTCGGCCAGGCTTCATCCCGGACCGACTGGATGGCTTCGGCGTCCAGCGCGCCGAGGTCGTCGGTGGCCTGTGGATCGCTCCAGCGCCGGTTGATCACCGCCTGGGTGCGCCGTTCTTCCAGCGGCGCGTCGTCGAGAAAGGTGTAGGGCCGGGCGCTGAGGATTTCCGCCGCCAGCGGCGAGGGCGCCGGCAGGTCGCGGCTGATCAGGCGAATCTGGCCGGCTTCCATGCGCCGCAACAGCGTCAGCCAACCTTCGCTGTCCATGGCTTCGTGCAGGCAATCGTCGAGGGTCTGTTCCACCAGCGGATGGTCGGGGATTTCCCGCTCGCCGGCGAGGTTTTCCAGGCAGGCGATCTGGTCCGGAAACACGCTGGCAATCAGGTCCTCGCTTTTCATCCGCTGGATCTGCGGGGCGACTTTGCGCCCGCCGGCGTAGCGCGGCAAGGCCAGGGCCACGCCAGCGTTCCAGCGCCAGCGCACGCCGAACAGCGGTGCATCCAGCACCGCCTGGACCAGGATCTGCTCGGCGCTGTGGCTGTTGAGGTAGCGCCACACTTCGTCCAGTTCGAAGCTGTGGCTGGTGGACAGCGAGAGCACGATGGCGTCTTCACTGGCGGCGGCCTGCAATTCGAAGTTGAAGGTGCGGCAGAAGCGCTTGCGCAAGGCCAGGCCCCAGGCGCGGTTGATACGGCTGCCGAAGGGCGTGTGGATGATCAGTTGCGTGCCGCCGGACTCGTCGAAAAAACGCTCCATCAGCAGCGTGTCCTGGGACGGCAGGGCGCCGAAGGCCAGGCGCGCCGGGGCCAGGTAATCCACCAGTTGTTCGGCGCTGGCCAGGTTCAGTTGCAAGGTGCCGGTCAGCCAATCCAGGGCCGGTTGCAGATGGCCCGGCGTGGCGCCGAGCAGTTGATCGAGCTGGGCTTGCAGGCGCGCCACGGCCAGGGACAATTCGGCGCTGCGTCCCGGCGCTTCGCCGAGCCAGAACGGGATGGTCGGCGGTTGGCCCTGGGCGTCCTCGACCCGCACGCGGCCAGTTTCGACGCGAATGATGCGGTAAGAGGTATTGCCCAACTGGAACACATCGCCGGCAATGCTCTCCACCGCGAAGTCTTCGTTGACGCTGCCGATGTTCAGCCCTTGGGGTTCGAGCAGCACGCTGTAGTCGGCATTGTCTGGAATGGTGCCGCCGCTGGTCACCGCCGTCAGCTTGCTGCCCCGACGCCCGCGCAGGGTCCGGGTCACGGCATCGCGGTGCAGGTAGGCGCTGCGCACGCCCTGGCGGCCATTGAGGCCTTCGGCGAGCATCTGCAACAGCGCCTGGTAATGCCCTTCGTCCAGCTCGGCGTAGGGCGAAGCGCGGCGGAAGGTCTCCAGCAGCGCCTGCTCCGGCCATTCCTGGCAACTGACCTCGGCGACAATCTGCTGGGCCAGCACATCCAGTGGCGCCTTGGGAATGTGCAGGATGTCGAGTTCGCCACGGCGCACGCAGTCGAGCAGGGCGGCGCATTCGATCAAGTCGTCGCGGGTGGTGGCGAACAGGCGGCCCTTGGGCGTGCCACCGACCTGGTGACCGGAACGACCGACCCGTTGCAGGAACGCCGAGATCGAACGGGGCGAGGCGATCTGGCAGACCAGGTCGACATCGCCGATATCAATGCCCAGCTCCAGGGACGCGGTGGCGATCAGCACCTTCAGTTCGCCGCGCTTGAGGCGTTGTTCGGCGTCGAGGCGAAACTCCTTGGCCAGGCTGCCGTGATGGGCCGCCACGGCGTCCTTGCCCAGGCGCTCGCTCAGATGACGGCTCAGGCGCTCGGCCAGGCGCCGGGTGTTTACGAACACCAGGGTGGTGCGGTGTTCCCGGGCCAGCTCGGCGAGGCGGTTGTAGACCAGTTCCCACACGTCATTGGCCATCACCGCCGACAGCGGTACTGGCGGCACCTCTATGTCCAGGTCCCGGGGGCGGGCGTGGCCGATGTCGACGATTTCGCAGCTACGTCCCTCACCGACGAGAAAACGCGACACCGCTTCGATGGGCTTTTGCGTGGCGGACAGGCCGATGCGCATCAACGGTTCGGCGCACAGGGCTTGCAGGCGTTCCAGGCTCAAGGCCAGGTGGCTGCCGCGCTTGCTGGCGGCGATGGCGTGGATTTCGTCGACGATCACCGTGCGGGTGCTGGCGAGCATCTGCCGGCCGGAATCGGAACCGAGCAGCACGTAGAGCGATTCGGGGGTGGTCACCAGGATGTGCGGCGCGGTCTTGCGCATCGCCGAGCGTTCTTTCTGCGGCGTGTCGCCGGTACGCACAGCGGTGGTGATGTGCAGGGGGGGCAGGTCCATCCGCCGCAGCTGTTCGGTGATGCCGGCCAGCGGATTTTGCAGGTTGATCTGGATATCGTTGCTCAAGGCCTTGAGCGGCGAGACGTAGACCACCAGCGTTTGGTCCGGCAGGCCGCCCTGTTCCAGGCCGCGATGCACCAGGTCATCGAGCACGGCGAGAAAAGCCGTCAAGGTCTTGCCCGAGCCGGTAGGCGCCGCCACCAGGGTCGAACGACGCTGGCCGATCAACGGCCACGCTTGGGCCTGGGCGGCCGTGACCGCCGGGAATGTCTGGCTGAACCAGGCGCGAACGGCGGGGTGAAAGCCTGCCATGGCGTGGTTGGCTGCAAGGGGCAGATTCATAGGATCAGTGTATGCGGGCGAGGTGGGGAGGATGCAAGTACTGATACTGTGCCTGTGGCGAGGGGATTTATCCCCGCTGGGCTGCGATATAGGTAGTCCGTTCCTTGCTCCCCCATACTGATACTCGCTGGAGTCCGGTTGTTGCGAGGAAGGAACATGCACCTGCGAGCTACGAATAGGGCTGCAACGCATCTCGATGATTACTGCTTCACCTTCGAGCCCAGCAGGTGCGCTTGCGCCCTCTAACGAACACTCAGGGAAAGCCGGGCACGGCTCTCTATATCGCCTTCGCTGGACGCAAGCATGCATGTTCCTGCATGTACTTTAGCGTCTGTGGAGGTGTGCAATGCAAACGCTCTTGTCTCAGAAATTCACTGCTTAT
>NZ_FMTR01000024.1:0-83586 GCF_900100135.1 Pseudomonas sp. NFACC05-1
CGGGCAGATCTCCCAGGGTAATTCGCGCGACCTTCCTGCTTATGCCTGTCGGATCTACGTCACAGCGTTCCGTGCAAGTATTGGGCTTTGGCAATTTTGGCTACCTTACCCCGCTGCACCGCCTAATCCGCTTCCTGTTCGTCAGGCCAGCATTTTGCCTCGGGCTTCCTTCAGATTCGCAGTCACCCGCGACACCCTTGCCTCTGGCTAACACTTCCCCTTGCCGGGTGTGTAGAGGACTTTCACCTCCAAGTCACCAGCGTGACCACCACAGCCAAGCTGGTTGCGCTTGCGCGCAACGCGCCATGCCTGGCGCACCAAAAAAAAACGCCGCTCAAATGAGCGGCGTTTTTTTGAATTTGGAGCGGGAAACGAGACTCGAACTCGCGACCCCGACCTTGGCAAGGTCGTGCTCTACCAACTGAGCTATTCCCGCAAATGGCGTCCCCTAGGGGACTCGAACCCCTGTTACCGCCGTGAAAGGGCGGTGTCCTAGGCCACTAGACGAAGGGGACACGCTGCCCGGAACACATGGTGTGTGTTCCAGTGCCCAGATCCGCCTCCGAAGATTTTGGCTCTGGTTTCACTCAGCCCTGCCCGGAAGCAACGCTGTTTAAAATTGGAGCGGGAAACGAGACTCGAACTCGCGACCCCGACCTTGGCAAGGTCGTGCTCTACCAACTGAGCTATTCCCGCAAATGGCGTCCCCTAGGGGACTCGAACCCCTGTTACCGCCGTGAAAGGGCGGTGTCCTAGGCCACTAGACGAAGGGGACACAAACCTTCTGACTTGATCAGTGCTGAGAACTGATCGATTCAAGGACCGTGTGGCCAGACCTTGAACCTGTAATTGGTGGAGCTAGACGGGATAGAACCGTCGACCTCTTGCATGCCATGCAAGCGCTCTCCCAGCTGAGCTATAGCCCCGGATTTTTCGCCTCGCGGCGGAGCGACATCTTGCAACATCGCTTCTGTAAAACTGGCGTCCCCTAGGGGACTCGAACCCCTGTTACCGCCGTGAAAGGGCGGTGTCCTAGGCCACTAGACGAAGGGGACAAGACGTACAACATTCACTGCTTACAGCGTTTGGCTGAGTGCTTTACGCTGTAAGTGGCGCGCATTCTATGGATGGATTGAAGGGTCGTCAACCCCCAGATATAAATTTATTTAAATCAATGACTTCGCCCGGTTTGGGGGCGATCCGGACATTTTACCCGCCCGGTCTCTGGCGCCTATATTCTGTCACCCGCCGAGACGCTATAGTCGAGCCCGGCAAATGATGGCAATGTGCACCCATCCGGTTATGCTTCCTATAAACAGCACGACGCCCGTCTAATCGCGTCGCTCGGACCTATGCGCTTAAAAGCCAAGCCACTACACTCATGACATGCGTACCACAATAAAGAGGTCTTACCGGTGACACCACTCATGATCACCCTGCTCGTCGTAGCCGGGATCGCCCTGTTGATCGCCATTGGCTACATGAACCACGTGGTGGAAAACAACAAGCTGGAAAAGGCCCGCACCAAGGTAGAACTCAATGACCGCATGCGTCGCTGTGGGGAGCTCACCGAAACCTTCCCCGGGCAGTTGATGACCCCTGCCCTGAAGTTGTTGATGACGCGCCTTGAGATGAACGTCTGTCAGCGCCTGCTGAACCTGGAGAAAACCAATTCTGCGGTCAAGGCACGCCTGGACGAATTGAGCGCACTGGCCGCCCAAGGTGAATCGATCCCGGTGAACAATCCACCGGCACCGATCCAGACCGAAGCCAAGGCCAAGGACGTACGTTTTCTGCTCGAGGCCTTGCACGGCCAGATCACCCGTGCCGCCCAGGACGGTTTCCTGCCGCCTAACGAAGCCAAGCGCTGGATTCGCGAAGTGCGACACATCCTGGTGCTGCTGCACATCGAGTTCTTCAACAACCTCGGCCAGCAAGCCCTGCAGCAAGAACAACCCGGGCAGGCCCGCCTGGCCTTCGAGCGCGGCGTGCAGTACCTGCGCAAGCAACAGGAACCCCAGGTCTACGCCGAACAACTGGCCTACCTGGAAAAACTCCTGGCCCGCGCCAATGCCCAGGTCCTGGCCAGCACCCAGCCGGTCGAAGGCGAAGTCAACCAGTTGACCGAAGGGCTGAAGGAAGCCGAAGTCAACGACGAGTGGAAGAAGAAGAAAGTCTACGACTGATACGGCTCCACCCTATGCGGGTGGAGTTTCTGTGGCGAGGGAGCTTGCTCCCGCTGGAGTGCGCAGCGCTCCCACGAATCTTGGGTCTGCTTCGCCGCCCAGCGGGAGCAAGCTCCGTCGCCACGGGGCTGTAAACTATGCCCGTACACCGCCAGGCAGGCAAAACTGTTGGAATGTTGGACCTGCTATCGCGGACTCACAACCTGAAATGCCCCACCATCCCCTTAAGCTCAACCCCCAACTGCGCCAGCTCGATGCTGGAAGCGGCATTGCCGCGCATCGCCAGAGAGGATTGATCGGCGCTGGCGCGAATGCTGGTGACACTGCGATTGATCTCCTCGGCCACCGAACTCTGCTGCTCGGCCGCCGCCGCGATCTGTTGGTTCATCTGTTGGATCAGCGACACCGCCGCCGCAATACTGCCCAAGGCGCTTTCGGTCTGTAGTGCATCGCTGACCGCCATCTTCACCAACTCGCCGCTGCTCTGGATCTGCTGCACGGAAGCCTGGGCCGCTGAACGCAGGGCACTCACCAGTCGCTCGATCTCCTCGGTGGACTGTTGCGTGCGCTTGGCCAACGCCCGCACCTCATCGGCCACGACCGCAAAACCCCGGCCCTGCTCCCCGGCCCGGGCCGCCTCGATAGCGGCATTGAGCGCCAGCAGGTTGGTTTGCTCGGCCACGCTCTTGATCACACTCAGTACCGTACCGATGTTCTGGATCTCGGCACTGAGGCTTTCGATACTGGAACTGGCCGACGTGGCCGAATCGGCCAGCTGTTCGATGCGCACCATACTCTGACGCACAACCTGCTGGCCGCTTTCGACCTTGTCGTCGGCAGTCTGGGCCGCTTGTGCGGCTTCTTCGGCATTGCGTGCCACGTCATGCACCGTGGCCGTCATCTGGTTCATCGCCGTGGCGACCTGCTCGGTTTCTTCTTTCTGGCTACTGACTTCCAGGTTGGTCTGCTCGGTCACGGCTGACAGCGATTGGGCCGAATTGGCCAATTGCTCGATACCGGCCTGCAGGCCGCTGACGATACTGCTCAGCCCCGCTCCCATCTGTTGCATCGCCTGCATCAACTGACCAATTTCGTCTCGGCGCGTCACCTCCACCGTGGCGCTCAAGTCACCCGACGCAATCTGCTGGGCCACGCGAATGACACTGCGCAGCGGCGTCACGATCAGCCGGGTTATGACCCACGCCGCGATCAATCCCACCAGCAACGCCAAGGCCGACGAACCGATGATCAGCAGCGAATTTTTCTTCAGTTCGGTCTGCATGGCCTGGTCTTCGGCACCGAAGGCCTGGTCAACCCGCGCCACCACTTGATCGGCCCGCTCGTGCAGTTGCTGGTAGACGACTTTTTCCTTCGCCAGCAGGCCGGTGTATTCGGCCAATTGTTCATTGAACCCGGCGATATGCCCGGCCACTTCATTCAGCACGGTCTGGTAACCCGGGTCCTTGACCGTGGTCTTGAGCACTTCGGCCTGTTTCATCGCCTGCTCGGCCTGTTCGATGCTGCCTTCTCCGGCGCCCTCGACATTGCCTTTGCGACTCTGGTCCAGGCGGACCCGCGCTTCGTTCATGGCCTGCAACATCAAGCGGGATACTTCGCTGACCTGGTTGGCCTGCTCGATGAACTCGGCCCCCTCCTTGCCCTCGGAATCTTTCAAGGTATAGGTGCCATCATCCGCCAGCCCGGCCTGCAACACATCCAGGTTATTGGCGACGCTGGACACCGACCAACTGGCCATTTCCAGCGCTAGGTCCTTGCTCTGGCTCAACCCGACAAATTCGTCGAACGCCTTGCGATACGCGCCCAGCGCCTGCTCCACGTCGTTCATCACCGGCACGTTGGCAGCCGACTGCACCTTGAGTTCGTTCGCCTGGGCCACCAGAGCGTCGACCCCCTGGCGCAACGCATCGGCGGTCTTGGGGTCGGAGCGCGAGGCGTATTCCTGCTCCAGCAGCCGGACCTTGAGCAACCCGCTGTTGAGGGACGACATCTGTTTCAGGCCATCGAAGCGATGGCTGATGGTCTGCAGGGACCAGACACCGATGGCCGCGACCACTGCGGTCAGCAACAGCACCAGGACAAATCCGATACCCAGTTTCTTTGCCATACCCAGGTTGGCAAAACGTCCTTGCACGGCGGAAATCATTGCGCTCAGTCCTCTGCCAGTGTGTGTTGATTGCAGATTCGCAACGAGACGCCCTGCAACACAAGATGCTGGCGTCGGAATAATGGCAAAAAGCTACAGCTGCGTCGTTTTCAGGACACTAGAGGTCGATCCAGAGCCGCTGCCCGGAAGAACGCCAGCGCCCTGGGGTCACGGGCATACGCCACGTTGATCCGTAGCCAGTCACTGTCGGCACCCGAAGGGCTGAATGCGCTACGCGAAGACAGCAGCACGCCAAAACGCCTGGCCAGGCGCTGTACTCCAGCGTAGTCACACAATGGCGGTCTTGCCCAGATGAAAAGCCCGCCGGCCGGTTTGCCAAAGACCTCCCAGTCGGCGTCTTCCAGTACCTGCAACAGCGCCGCCATATCGGCACCCAGACGCTGCCGCTGGCGCTGGACCAGCTTGCGATAGGCGCCATTGGCCAGGAGGCAGGCAAGGACCGACTCACAGAACCGCGATCCCCCCATGCTGGTAATGCCCTTGACCTCGCTCATGCGCGCAATGATGGAAGGTCCGGCCACCACGAAACCGACGCGCAACGAACTGCTCAGGGTTTTCGAAAAGCTGCCCACGTAGACCACCTCGGGATCCAGTGCCGCGAGCCGGGTCCGCGCCGAGCTCTGGAAATCGCCATAGGCATCGTCTTCGATCACCAGTACGCCGTGCTCCTTCGTCAATTGCAGCAGCCGTTGAGCGACGGCCGGAGCCAGGCTGGTGCCGGTCGGGTTATGGCAGGCGCTGTTGACGAATAGCGCAGTGGGCCGGTGCATCGCCAGCAGGTCTTGCAGCGCATCGACGTCCGGGCCGCGTGGGGTCCTGGGCAGTTCGATCATGTCGATGTCGTGCAACCTGAGCAGGTCAAACAGGCTGGAATAACCGGGGCTCTCCACGACCACGCGGGAACCCGGCGGCAACAGTGTCCGTACGATCAGGTCCAGCCCGTGGGTCGCCCCGGTGGTGGTCAGGATCAGGTCTTTATCGACCTCGATATTGAATTGTTTCAAGCGCCTGGACAGTTGCTCACGCAGGGCAGGCAGCCCCAACGACGTGCTGTAGTTGAACAATCCCGCCATGTCGGTGCGAGTGACCTGGCGGATCGCATAGCCCAGGTCGTCGCTTTCACGCCAGCTCTCGGGCAGCCCGCCACACCCCAGCTTCAACTCCCATTGCGAGCTGTCGCCCCCGTCGGTGAACGTGGCTTGCTGTCGATTCTGATCAGTGGGCTCGGGCCCGGGCGACGGGGGTGGAGCGACAAAAAAGCTGGAACCATGGCGGGACGCCAACAGGCCTTGGGCGACCAGGCGTTCACACGCTTCATTGACGCTGGACTGGCTGAGCAGGTTCTCCCGCGCCAGTTGGCGGACGGATGGCAGCCGAGTTCCCGGTTGTACCGCATCCTGTCGGATCCAGCCGGTCAGCGCGTCAACGATTTGCTGCACGACAGGCACCAGGGCCTGTCGGTCGATTCTCAACTCCATGAGTAACCAAGCTCCTAAGCATTTGTTTTATTTCCGGAAACAGTTAAGCACAGGCCGCAACGGGACGATGTACGACAACGTCGCCAAAACCGTCGATTCTCACCCTTTGAAACACATTGAAGGACCGTTCCGAGGTTTTTTCGAGCGCCCCACGAAAAAGCCCGCAACCAGTGCGGGCTTCGTCCTACAAGCCGAAGGGCAAGTCCTCAGAACGCCGTGACGCCGCCGTCCACCGCCAGGGAATGGCCCGTGGTGAAGGCCGCGCCGTCGCTGCACAAATACAGCACGGCGCTGGCGATTTCCTCGACTTTGCCGATACGCCCCACCGGGTGCATGGCATTGGCGAACTCACCTTTTTTCGGGTCCGCCTCATAAGCGCGACGGAACATGTCGGTGTCGATCACCGCCGGACAGACCGCATTCACGCGGATTTTCTTCTTGGCGTATTCGATGGCGGCCGATTTGGTCAGGCCGATCACGGCATGCTTGGACGCTGCATAGATGCTCATCTTCGGCGCCGCACCCAGGCCCGCCACCGAGGCCGTATTGACGATCGCGCCACCACCCTGGGCCAGCAGCAATGGCAACTGGTACTTCATGCACAGCCAGACGCCCTTCACATTGACCCCCATGATCGCGTCGAACTCATCGAGGGTACCGTCGGCCAGCTTGCCCTTCTCGATCTCGATCCCGGCGTTGTTGAAGGCGTAGTCAAGACGACCGTAGGTCTTGATCACTTCGTCCATCAGCTGCTGCACATCGTTTTCCAGCGTCACGTTGCAGCGCACGAACACCGCTTCGCCGCCCGAATCACGAATCGACTGCACCGTGCCCTCGCCACCCGCCACGTCGAGGTCCGCCACCACCACTTTCAGCCCCTCTGCCGCGAACGCCAGGGCAGTGGCCCGGCCGATGCCAGCGGCAGCGCCGGTAACCACGGCGACCTGTCCGGAAAACGTCATGCTCATTGTCTGTTCCTCGAAGAATGCGGGAGATGCCGCCAGTCTAGCCACAGGTCCCGAGGACGCGGCAGCACTATCCAACTGCCGGTTGAGCGCTCATGGGCGCCAGTGATAAGGCCCCTGGGCGAACTATCACTGCGTTGGATCGAACTGCATTCGCTGTATCAGCAGACCTTGCGGCAAATGCTTCGAAGGTCTATCAACAAGGCTTCATTCATCTTGAGTGCCCGCCATGACTGCCCAGACCAATCGCCAGTTCCTGCTCGCCAAACGCCCGGTAGGCGCGGCGACCCGCGAGACTTTCACCTATCAGCAAGTACCGGTCGGCGAACCGGCAGCCGGCCAGATCCTGGTGAAAAACGAATACCTGTCCCTGGACCCAGCCATGCGCGGCTGGATGAACGAGGGCAAGTCCTATATCCCGCCGGTCGGCATCGGCGAGGTGATGCGAGCATTGGGTGTCGGCCAGGTAATTGCCTCGAACAACCCGGGGTTCACGGTCGGGGACTACGTAAACGGTGCGTTGGGGGTGCAGGATTATTTCCTCGGCGAGCCAAGAGGTTTCTACAAGGTCGACCCGAAACTGGCACCGCTGCCACGTTATTTGTCCGCACTGGGCATGACGGGCATGACTGCCTATTTCGCCCTGCTGGACGTCGGCGCGCCCAAGGCGGGCGAGACCGTGGTGCTCTCAGGCGCCGCCGGTGCGGTGGGCAGCATCGCCGGGCAGATCGCCAAAATCAAAGGCTGTCGCGTGGTGGGCATCGCCGGCGGGGCCGATAAATGCAAGTTCCTGGTCGATGAACTGGGTTTCGACGGCGCCATCGACTACAAGAACGAAGACGTTCATGCCGGCCTCAAGCGCGAATGCCCCAAGGGCGTGGATGTGTATTTCGACAACGTCGGGGGCGACATCCTGGATGCCGTGCTCAGCCGCTTGAACCTCAAGGCCCGCGTGGTGATCTGCGGCGCCATCAGCCAGTACAACAACAAGGACGCGGTGAAGGGCCCCGCCAACTACCTGTCGCTGCTGGTCAACCGGGCGCGCATGGAAGGTTTCGTGGTCATGGACTACGCCGCACAGTTCGCCGCCGCTGGACAGGAAATGGCCGGCTGGATGGCCAAGGGACAGCTCAAGAGCAAGGAGGACATTGTCGAAGGTCTGGAGACATTCCCCGAGACACTGACCAAATTGTTCAGTGGGGAGAACTTCGGGAAGTTGGTATTGAAGGTCTGACACAAAACAACTGTGGGAGCGAGCTTGCTCCCACATTAGGGATCTTCGGTGTCAGGTCAGGTCAATTCGGCCACGACCGCCGCCAGCGCCTGAGCTGGGTCGGCGGCCTGGCTGATCGGACGGCCGATTACCAGGTAATCGGAACCGGCGTCCAGCGCCTGGCGCGGAGTCAGGATGCGACGCTGGTCGTCCTGGGCGCTGCCCGCCGGACGAATCCCCGGGGTCACCAATTGCAGCGACGGGTGAGCCGCTTTCAGGGCGCTGGCCTCCAGGGCCGAACAGACCAGACCGTCCAGGCCGGCCTTCTGCGCCAGCGCCGCCAACCGCAGCACCTGCTCCTGAGGCTCGACGTCCAGGCCGATCCCGGCCAGATCCTCGCGCTCCATGCTGGTCAGCACGGTCACGCCGATCAGCAACGGTTTCGGGCCGCTGCGCTGATCCAGCACTTCACGGCAGGCCGCCATCATGCGCAGGCCACCGGAGCAATGCACGTTGACCATCCACACGCCCATCTCCGCAGCTGCCTTGACGGCCATGGCGGTGGTGTTGGGAATATCGTGGAACTTCAGGTCCAGGAACACTTCGAAACCCTTGTCGCGCAGGGTCCCGACAATTTCCGAAGCACAACTGGTGAACAGTTCCTTGCCGACTTTGACCCGGCAAAGCTTGGGGTCCAACTGGTCGGCCAGCTTCAGGGCGGCGTCACGGGAGGGGAAATCCAGGGCGACGATAATGGGCGTCTGGCAGGCGGACATGAGCGGGCTCTCAGGCAAGTCGAAATCGGCGCGCATTGTAGCGGAACGAGCGCCCGTGCGGGACCCGATGATCGGTAAATATCATCGTCCCCCAGCAGCATGGACGATACCGGCCTTTGTGTCGAAGCCGATACATTCATGACATGCGTACAACACGTCGACACGCTACCGTCCGCCGCCGCAACCCGTCCTTTCAGCGCTTCACGCCTCGCGGCACGAAGCCTTATGCTGAGGGCTCAACCTCGCCGCCTTCTTTGCGGTTGGCAGCCTACCTGGCAGATGATGCATCCATGCAGAACACCCCTGTTGCAAATTCTGACGATCAAAAAGTACCCGACGATGACAAGCGCTGGACCACCCGCGCGCTGATCGTCGATGACGACCTGCCGATCCGCGAGCTGCTGATCGATTACCTCGCCCGCTTCAGCATACGAGCCAGCGGCGTGACCGATGGCGCGGCCATGCGCCAGGCAATGCAGGCAGAGCACTTCGACGTGATCGTGCTCGACCTGATGCTACCGGGTGAAGATGGCTTGCAGTTGTGCCGCTGGCTGCGCGCCGAATCGGACATCCCGATCCTGATGCTCACCGCCCGCTGCGAGCCCACCGACCGCATCATCGGCCTGGAGCTGGGCGCCGATGACTACATGGCCAAACCATTCGAACCCAGGGAGCTGGTGGCGCGTATCCAGACCATCCTGCGCCGGGTGCGCGACGACCGCAGCGAACATCGGGCCAATATCCGTTTCGACAACTGGCGGCTCAACAGCGTGCTGCGCCAACTGATCTCCGCCGATGGGCTGGTGGTGCCGCTGTCCAATGCCGAGTTCCGCCTGTTGTGGGTCTTCATCGAACGACCGCGCCGGGTGCTCAGCCGCGAACAACTGCTGGACGCAGCTCGCGGGCGCTCCATCGAGGCCTTCGACCGCAGCATCGACCTGCTTGTATCACGCCTGCGCCAGAAGCTGGGCGACGACCCCAAGGCCCCGCAACTGATCAAGACCGTGCGTGGTGAAGGCTACTTGTTCGACGCGCGGGACATCGGTTGATGCAACTGCGCCTCGACTCCCTGTTCGGCCGCCTGTTTGGCGTGCTGTTGCTGGCGATTGTCCTGGCGCACCTGTTGGCGTTTGCCTGGTTTTCTCAATACGACAGGCCGCCTCCCGGGCCACCGCCGGAATTCTCCCGACAGGCCGAAAGCCCCCCGCGCTTCGGCCCGCCCCCTAACCGCCCTGCGCGCCCCTGGTTCGGCGGCCCGCTGGTGCCGCTGACCTTTCAATTCGTGTGCCTGATCGTCGCGGCCTGGTACGGCGCCAAGCTCCTGACCCGCCCCATCCAGCGCCTGAGCGATGCGGCCGAGCGCCTGAGCGAAAACCTCGACAGCCCGCCGCTGGATGAAAACGGCCCCCGTGAAGCGCGACAGGCAGCCCATACGTTCAACCTGATGCAGCAACGGATTCGCGAGCAGGTGCAGCAGCGTTCGCGCATGCTCGGCGCGGTGTCCCATGACCTGCGCACGCCGCTTTCGCGGCTCAAGCTGCGCCTGGAGCAGATCGATGACATCAAGCTGCAAGGCCAGATGCGCCAGGACCTGGACGACATGATCGGCATGCTCGATGCCACCCTCACCTACTTGCACGAACAGCGCACCAGTGAAGCGTTGCAATGGATGGACGTGCAGGCCTTGGTGGAATCGTTGAGCGAAAACGCCCAGGACCAGGGCGCCGATGTACAGGTCAGCGGGACCTGTGCACCGCTGCAGGTGCAACCGATGGCGCTGCGTTCGTGCCTCAACAACCTCATCGACAATGCCCTGCGCTACGCCGGTCATGCCTTGATTAGCCTGGAAGACCAACATAAGCAGGTGCTGATTCGTGTCATCGACCAGGGTCCCGGTATTGCGGCGGACAAACGCGAGGCGGTGTTCGAGCCGTTCTTTCGCCTGGAAGGCTCACGCAACCGCAACTCCGGCGGCGTCGGCCTGGGCATGACCATCGCCCGGGAAGCCACCGAACGCCTGGGCGGGCAATTGACCCTGGAAGAGACGCCAGGGGGCGGTTTGACAGCGGTGATCAGCCTGCCTCGCACCTGAATCCCACCGATGTCCCTCTGTGGGAGCGGGCTTGCTCGCTCCCACACTCGACACTGCGCCGGGACTGAGTTTGTACACCCACCGGTACAAACTCCACACACCCCAGACAACTCCCTCGCAGAGGCTGCATAAGCCGGTGCACCCACCGGCTATCCCAGCCCAAGGAGAGCGCCCATGATCGGTAGCGTCAGCAGTTACTCCACCTATACCAGCACCAGCAGTACCGCAACCAGCAGTGCCCGCAGCCAGCAGTTTCAAAAGGAACTGCTGAGCAAGCTCGACAGTGACGGCGACGGTTCGGTCAATCAGGAAGAGTTGAGCACCGCCCTGTCGCAAAAAAGCGACGATGGCATCCTGGTCAGCCTGAGCGACAATTTCGGCGACCTGGACAGTGACGGTAGTGGTGACCTGAGCAGCGAGGAAATGGCCGCAATGGCGCCACCACCTCCGCCGCCACGGAGCCAGGCGCCGAATACCGAACTGGCCGATGCGCTGCTCAGCGTCCTGGACAGCGACGGTGATGGCTCGGTCAGCAGCGATGAGTTGAGCAACGGCCTGGCCAGCACGGACAGCGATGCCGACAGCCAGCAAGTGTTCTCGGCGTTGGACAAGAATGAAGACGGCACTGTCAGCCTCGACGAACTCTCCGCCAGCCTTGCACCACCGCCACCACCGCAACAGGCCTCCGGTGAAGAGCTGTTCAGCCAGCTCGATGCCGATGGCGACGCCACCGTCACCGCCAGCGAACTGAGCAGCGCCTTGCAGGCCGGTCGCCGCAGCGACAGTTCCACCGAACAGGCCAATGTCAGCGAAGCGTTGAACAGAATGATCGCCAACCTCAGCCGGCAGTACTCGCTGGATAACGTCGCCACTGTAGGGAAACACCTGAACGTGGCGACCTGATTCACCGGCAAGCCTGGATTGAAACTCACTTGTGGCGAGGGGATTTATCCCCGCTGGGTTGCGCAGCAGCCCTAAAATCAGACGACCCGGAGTGTCAGGCTGACCGAGCCGGCAGTTTTTGGGGTCGCTTCGCAACCCAGCGGGGATAAATCCCCTCGCCACAAAGGTTTGTACTTGCCTCTGGGATGGGTTACCGCGCCTGGCTTTTGCTCCAGTCCGTCAACAGGCTATACGCCACCGCCAGCAAGGTCGGTCCGATGAACAGGCCGATGAAACCGAAGGCAATCAACCCGCCGAACACCCCCAGCAGCACGATGACCAAGGGCAGGTTTCCGCCACGGCTGATCAGGTAGGGCTTGAGCACGTTGTCCACGCCACTGATGATGAACGTGCCCCAAATGCCCAGGAACACCGCCATCCCGTACTCACCCTTCCACGCCAGCCACGCCGTTGCGGGGATCCACACCAGCGGTGGCCCCATGGGGATCAGGCTCAACAGGAACGTGACGATACCCAGCACCAGCGCCCCCGGGACCCCGGCGATCAGGAAGCCGATCAGCGCCAGTACGGCCTGGGCCGCCGCGGTGCCAATCACGCCGTTGACCACCCGTTGCACCGTACCAGCCACCAGCTCGATGTAGTAACCGGCACGGTCGCCGATCAGACGCTCCAGCAACCCGTGGACGAATACCGCCAGGCGCGGGCCGTCGCGATAGAAAAAGAACACGAACACGATACTCAGGGTCAGCTCGAGTATGCCACCACCAATCTGTGCACTGCGCGCCAGCAGCCAGTTGCCGACCTGCCCCAGGTAAGGCCTGGCGGACACCATCAGCGCGGCCCCCTGCTGGTCGATGCTGTTCCAGATGCCGACCAGCCGTTCGCCCACCAGCGGTACACCGGCCAACCAGGTCGGGGCTTCGGGCAGGCCGTCGACCTGTGCGTCCTTGATAAACACGGTGGCATCACGCACATGGTCGGCCAGGTTGAAACCCAGCCACACCAGCGGCACCGCCACCAACAACATCCAGCCTACTGTCAGCAGCGCCGCCGCCAGGGATTCGCGGCCATTGACCCAGCGGGTCAGCAGGCGCATCAGCGGCCAACTGGCGAACGCCAACACCGCCCCCCAGAACAGCGCCGACCAGAACGGCGCCATGACCCAGAGGCTTGCGCCGAACAACACCAGGAGCAGGATCTGCACCAACAGCCGATCGTTATTGATCATGTAGGGTCTCGAAAAAATGAACAGGAGCGAGGCAACGGCGTGAAACCCGCGGCCCCGAGACAGCTTAGCGCAGCAACTCCAGGTGCAATCCCGCCGCCTCGCCGCTGGCGGCCTCCATGCGCGCCGCCCGAACGCCCTGGCCCGCCAGAGCCTCGATCCAATCCTCGGCCCGGGGACCGGCGATACTGACCCGCAAGCCCGTGTCCAGGTTCAGCGCCCGGGACAACAGGCGCAACCAGGTGTCGTCTGGCTCACCGGCAAGACGCGGTAAATCCAGGACCCCAGTGTCCTTGAGCTGGCGCAGCAGCGTGGCCGACGTCGGCAGCAGGTCCCCCAGCGGTGCATTCGCCTCGAACTGCTCGACATGCAGGTAGGCCTTGCGATTGCCGCGGGTGATGGCATACAGCGCAATCAGTGTGTTGTCCGCCGGTGGAGCCAGGCGCAGCAGCAGGAAGGCCTGGCCGTTGTCGGCGCCATAGAGCTTGGCGTTGCCGAAGACATCGTTGGCCCACAGGCTGCTTTCGCCGCAATCGCGGGCCTGGCACCAGAACAACAACTCGGCGTCCTGTTTCTGCAACGCTTCGCGCGCGGCAGTAAAGGCCTGGGTGGCGGAATGTTCCGGCGGCAGTTCGTAAGTAACAGACGTGGCGTTCCCACGGGCATCGACCTGGCCGTCGAAGCGCAACTGGCCGCTGATCTTGCGGATCGAGCCCATGGGATAGACGCGTTCCAGGTCGCTGGTTTGCCGGTAATCGACAATCTGCGCGTCGGGCATGCGCGGCACACGCTCCAGGTCGCGACTGCCTGGCACATCGACGGCGAACGACGCCGGGCTGAAGCAGGCCAGCACCAGCAGGACGAGTGAGTGAACGGATAATTTCATCGGGTCGGCTTGGCCTGGGACGCTTGGACGCAACGGGCGTCGTCGATGCACCGCGAGGCTGATAAACAGAGGTCTGTCATGGTTGTCTCCCTTTCAACCCGCCCAGCCTCGACAGTTGCCCGCCGCAAGTCAAGGAACGGTGAAGAACCGATTGAAACAGTCTGCTACAAGCGTGGCACCGACCTCGTCGTTCAGGTGTAGATGATGGCCGCCGGGCAACTGCTCATGACTGAAGGGTAGACGCTCCAGCAACTCCGGGTGCTGGGCCAGCATGCCGTCGGCGGCCACCACCAGATGTGCCGGACAAGCGACCCGCGCCACGAACGCCATGGCCTGTTCATCGGTCAGGCGCAAAGGCGATGGCAAGGTCAGGCGATTGTCGGTGCGCCAGGTATAGCCCCCGGGCACTGGCATCAGGCCGCGCTGGGCCAGCAATTCGGCGGCCTCGCGACTCACCGCCACCAGCCCCTTCATCCGTGCTTCGATGGCACGCTCGAGGGTTTTGTAGACCGGCTTGCGTTTCTGCTGCAGGTCCAACTGGGCTTGCAAGGCCATGCCCATGCGCTCGGCCGCGTTATCGCCTTTGGCTGTCGGAGGAATGACCCCGTCGATCAACCCCAGGTGCGTCACCCGCTCCGGCAGGGAGCCGGCCAGTACCAGCGAGACAATGGCTCCCATGGAGTGCCCCAGCAGGGCGAAACGCTTCAAGCCCAGTTGCTCGGCGACTTGCAGCACATCGTGGGTGTAGTCCCAGAGGGCATAACCGGCACCGAGTGGCCGATGCCCGGAGTGACCGTGGCCGGCCATGTCCAGGGCAATCACCCGCAGGCCCTCGAGCCTGGGCGCCAGGCGGGCGAAACTGTTGGCGTTGTCCAGCCAGCCGTGCAGGGCAATTACCGGCAGCCCGTCTTCCGGCCCGAACAGGTGGGCCGCCAATTCGATGTGCGGCAGGCTCAGGCGGACTTCCTCGACCAAACTCATGCGCTGCGCCCTTCCCAACGCTGGAACAGGTTCTTGAGCAGGTTGGCCGTGTCCTGCGGACGTTCGAGGGGGAACATATGGCCGCCGGGCATGCTCAAGGATTCGCCATGGAGCATACGTCCCACCGAACGGGTGTGATGACGCATCACCACGCGACTCTGCCGCCCGCGCACCACGGCCAGCGGCACCTTGAGCTTACGGGGCCGCCCGGGGCTGGTGTGCGGCACGCCGCGGTAAATGCTGATTTCGGTGGCCGGGTCGAAGCGCAGCCGCAACCGGTCGCCGACTTGTTGCAGACCGTGTTGCAGGTAGGCGTCGAAGCAATCCGGATCAAAGCTGCGGAACAGGGTCTTGCCGGCAAAATACTGCCGGGCCGACGCCAGGTCGGCGAACTCCTCACGCCGACCCAGGGTCCGGCCCGCTGGCGTCAGGCGGTCAATGAAGCCCAGGCGCTTGGCGGCCAGGATCACCCACTGGTCGGTACGGGTCAGCAGCGGCGAATCGAGCATGACCACGCCACGATACAGCTCGGGGCAGCGCAACGCCGCGTGCAGGTGCAGCACGCCGCCCAGGGAGTGACCGACGCCCCACACCGGCGCCGCTTGCTGCTCCAGGTGATGGATCAGTTCGTCCACCAGGTTGTGCCAATTATCGTCCACCGGAAAACGCGGGTCATGGCCGTGCAACTCCAGATGCGCGACCTGGTACTGCGGCGCCAGCGCGGCGAACAGCTTGCCGTAGGTGGCCGAGGGAAAACCGTTGGCGTGGGCGAAAAAAATCTGTTGCGACATGACAGCCGATCCATTGGGGGAACTGGGGCAGATTGTCCGCAGAACCCGACGGCACGGCAATGACCGTAACTGACAGGAATGATGACAGTCGGGCTTGGGCTATGGGGTTGCATGAGCGATGAAACCCTGTGGCGAGGGAGCTTGCTCCCGCTGGCCTGCGAAGCAGGCCCAAAACCAGGCGACGCGGTGTGCCAGGCTAACCGCGTCGATGGGTTTAGGGGGCCGCCTCGCAGCCCAGCGGGAGCAAGCTCCCTCGCCACAAGAGCGGTCCATCAGTCACAAACCTGTATTCATGTTTCACCGCGCCGGCGGTTGCTCGCCCAGCGGCACCACGGCCATGGTCAGGCGCGACACGCAGTTGACTTTGCCCTCGTCATTGACCAGGCGGATGTCCCAGACCTGGGTAGTGCGGCCCAGGTGGACCATCCGGGCCGTGGCGGTCACCCGTCCGCTGCGCACACCGCGCAGATGGTTGGCGTTGATCTCCAGGCCCACGCAATAGAACTTGCTGGCATCGACACAGAGATAGGCCGCCATGGACCCGACCGTTTCGGCCAACACCACCGAAGCACCGCCATGCAGCAGGCCGAACGGCTGGTGGGTGCGATGATCGACCACCATGCTGGCGGTCAGGGATTCGTCGTCGAAAGACTCGAAACGAATGTCCAGCATTTCGCTGATGGTATTTTTACCGGCGGCGTTCAATTGCTCGATGTTGGGGGTGGTGCGCCACAGACTCATCGTTGTCGTTCCTTTATGGTTTTACTGTGCTCAACCCTTGCTGCCAACCTGCCTATGGGTGCCGGATGCCCTTGAGCGTCATCGCTCCGGCCAGGGGCAGGTCACCTTCCAGTTCAGCCAGGCCAGCCGTTTGCACTTGCTCGGTTTTTTGCAGATGGCCGTGCTGCAACAAGCCCAGCAGGCTGCCCACCAATGGGTTATGACTGACCAGCAGTACATCGTCCTGGTCCTCCAGATGCCTTAGCACCTCCGTCGGCCGGGTCTCCGGCGTGAGCCAATCGACGGTGATCAGTTCAGGTTCGAACCCCAGTGCTTCGCGCACCAGTTGTGCGGTCTGCTGGGCCCGCACATAAGGGCTGGCGTAGATGGCCCGCAACGGCTCGCCCATCAACCGACCGGCGCTGAGCAACACCTCCTCGCGGCCGTGCACCGTCAAGACCCGTTCCGGATCGGGACGGACACCATGGGGCTCAGCCTCACCATGACGCAATACCCACAGTTTCATAGCTTCGGCTCCTCGTCCCGGGCGGGATGCGGCGCCGGCGCCACGGTGTGAGGCGCTTCACCTTCAGGCGTGCGCGGGGTCGGCCAGTCCGCGAACGGCCAGGGTTTCTGATCGCTGTGAAAGGTGCCGAAACGACCTATCTGGGCCAGGAACTGGCTCAGGCTGTCGCCGAAATTCATCAGGCTGGCGCTGGGTGCGCCGTAGATCAGCCGATAGATCAATTGCACCAGCACCACGGCGCCGAGGATGAATTGCGCCACCTGCCAGACCAGCAGGTAAATCACCATCCACAGCACTCGCAGCAGGATGGATTCGTATTGGGGTTGCCCTTGCGGATCGTTCATGGCTCGCTCCTGCTTGCGGTCAATAAAGGTTCAGTTGAACCCGCTGGTGGAAATGAAATCGACGTCGGTCTTCGGTTCGCCACGCATCAACAGCTCGATCACCTGCTCAAGCGTGCGCCCCTCGAACAGAATCGCATGCAGCCCGGCGACCAGCGGCATATACACCCCCGCCTCCTGGGACTTGGCCTTGAGCACCTTGAGGGTATTGACCCCTTCGGCCACTTCACCCAGGCGCGACACGGCCTCATCGAGGCTCAAGCCTTGGCCGAGGGCAAAACCGACCTGGTAGTTGCGACTCTTGGGCGATGAACAGGTGACGATCAGGTCGCCCACGCCGGCCAACCCCAGGAAGGTCATAGGATTGGCGCCCTGGCTGACGGCAAAGCGGGTCATTTCCGCCAGCGCGCGGGTGATCAGCATGCTCTTGGTGTTCTCGCCCATGCCCAGCGCCACCGCCATGCCGGCGATGATGGCATAGACATTCTTCAACGCCCCGCCCAGCTCCACACCGAAACGGTCGGCACTGGCGTAGACCCGAAAGGTGCGGCCATGCAAGGCCGCCTGGACCCGTTGGCACAGCTCCTCATCCTCACTGGCGACCACCGTGGCGGTCAGCGCATGCTCGGCGATTTCCCGCGCCAGATTCGGCCCGGAGATCACACCGATCCGAGCCTTGGGCGCGATTTCTTCGAGAATCTCGCTCATCAGCTTGAAGGTCTTGGCTTCGATGCCCTTGGTCAGGCTCACCAACAGCTTGCCGCTCAAGCGTTCTGCGTAGGGCGCCAGCACCGAACGCAAGGCGCTGGACGGCAAGGCGACGAAGAACAGGTCGCTGCCCTCCAGGGTTGCCTGCAAGTCAGTCACCGGTTCCACTTCCGGACGGATCTTGATGCCCTTGAGGTAACGCGGGTTCTCACGATTGATCCGGATGGCCTCGGCCTGTTCCGGGTCACGCATCCACTGGCGCACCGGGTGACCATTCTCGGCCAGCAGGTTAGCCACGGCGGTGCCGAAACTCCCGCCTCCCAGGACCGCAATCGGGCGCTGTTCAGTCATATGCAATCCGTTCATCCATACCAAGTGGCAATGCGGGGCATTATACGGAGCGGCCAGAGCGCGACCAGCCCCGGCAACAATTACCATCCGCTGTAGGAAGCTGACCATCAATTCCTAGGAAAATGCTGTCAACGCGAATGGAAAAGTCGTTCAGCTCGGTTAACATGCCCGCCATCCACTCCATCGCAAAGGCTGTGCCGTGTCCGTTGGCCCTTCCCGTCCTGGCTCGTCCCTGCTATTGGCACTGATCATCAGCCCGCCAGTGCTGGGCGACGACCTGTTCGTGGACAGCCAGCCCCTGCCCCAGGTGCTGACGGCCACTCGCCTGAAGCAATCACCAGCGGCTGTGCCAGGCAGCATGACCGTACTCGACAGCGAGTTGATCAAGGCCAGCGGCGCCCGCGACATCAGCGAACTGCTGCGCCTGGTGCCCGGCATGATGGTCGGCAACATCAGCGGCAACCAGGCTGCCGTGAACTACCATGGCACCAACGCCAGCGAAGCCCGCCGCATGCAAGTACTGATCGACGGCCGCTCGGTGTACCGCGCCGGCCTGGCCACGGTGGACTGGAGCGATATTCCGGTGGCCATGGAAGACATCGAGCGGATCGAAGTCTTCCGCGGCCCCAACACCGTCAGCTACGGCGCCAATGCGCTGATGGCGGTGGTCAACATCATCACCCGCGCGCCGGCCGACAGCCACGGCACCCGGCTGAAAATCACCCGTGGCCAGCGCGGCATCAGCGATTGGTACGCCAGCCAGGGCAGCGGTTGGGACGGCGGCGACCTGCGGTTGTCGTTGTCCGGCCAGGAGGACGATGGCTTTGACAGCGACCGCAACGGCGCCGATTACCGCGACAGCCGCCGCCTGAACCGCTTCAACCTGTCCGTCAGCCAGACGTTGAACGAGCAGCAAAGTATCGACTGGCAATTGAACGCCAAGGACGGGACCAATCAGCGGCCCTACACCTACCACCCGGTGTTCGCCGGGATTACCGCCGCTGGGGATAACTCCGACGTGATCGCCAAGGACTACGCCGGCTCACTGCGCTGGAACCTGGACCTGGACGCCGACCACAGTCTTTATGTACAGGGCTCGATCCAGCATTGGGATCGCCAGCAGACCTGGCGCGCCTGCGACGCCGAGGTGTCCTTCAGCCCGCAATTGACCGACCTGTGGCAGCTCAATCCCTACTATGCCGAGAAGCTGGCGCGCAATATCCCCAGCTACATCAGCGGCGGCGCGCCAGCCGGCACACCACAGGAACAGGCGTTGGCCAATCAGGTGCTCGACCAGTGGCGCAACGGCGCCTCGCAAACCCTGTGCGGCGATATCGACCAGAGCACCCGGGAATCGCGCTACGACCTGGAGATCCAGGACACGCTGAGCCTGTCCGACAGCCTGCGGCTGGTCACCGGCGCCAACTATCGCTATGACCGGGCCGATTCGCAGACATACTTCAACGGCACCCTGGACGACACCACTTGGCGCCTGTTCGGCCAGCTCGAATGGCGGGCCACCGAGCATTGGTTGTTGCAAGGCGGCGCGATGTTCGAGGACACCCGCCTGACCGGCAGTTCGCTGACCCCACGGTTCGCGGTCAACTACCTGATCACCCCGCGCCACGGCCTGCGCGCGGTGTACTCCGAAGCCGTGCGCTCCCCGGACATGTTCGAGAACAACGTCAACTGGAGCTATCAAGTCACTAACCTGCAACCCGCCGCCTTCGGCCAGAACAGTGCCCGTTATTTCGTCCAGACCCGCGGCCCGGGTAACCTGGAACAAGAGCACATGCGCTCCCGGGAATTGGGCTACAACGGTTATTTCGTGGACCTGGCGCTGGCGGTGGACGTAAAACTGTTCCATGACGAAATCACCGGCATGATCAGCGAACCGTTGCGCAACAATCAGTACATCGCCAGCAACAGCAACGAATCGCAATTCTCCGGGGCCGAAACCCAGGTCGACTGGCGCGTGACCAGCGCCGACCGCCTGCGCCTGACCTACGCCTATGTCGACGCCCAGGCCAGCAACCCCCTCGACGAACAACTGACCGCCCGCAACAGCGGTTCGGCCGGCTGGCTACGGGACTGGGGCCAAGGCTGGAACAGTGCGCTGTTCTATTACGCCGCCGACGCCCTCAATGGCTATCGCTACGAACGGGTAGACACCCGCCTCGCCCGGCGCATTTCCCTGGGCAAGGCCAGCCTGGAACTGGCGGGAGTCCTGCAACAGCGCCTGGACAGCCAGCCCACCACGTTTACCGACAATCGCTACGACTCCCGCCATGTCGTGTACTTCAGCGCGGAGTTGTCTTTCTAGATGTTCCGACGCCCACCCCGCAAGACGCCATTTCATGGCCGCCTGACGCTAGTCCTATGCCTGGTGTTTGCCGGTTGGCTGGCGACCATCGAGGCCCGCGGCGCGGAAATCCTGCTGACCGGCACCGAGGACAGCCCCGGCGTGCAATCTTTTACCCAGGCCCTGAAAACCCTGCGCCCTGAAGACAGCGTGCGGTTTACGCCGCTGGCCGACCTGCCAGCGCCAGACAAACTGCCGGGCAATGTCCGCCTGATCCTGCTTGACCTGCCCAGCCTCGACTGGCGCCTGCAGGACGCCCGAGGCCCGGCCACCCTGGTGCTGCGCATCAGCCGCCAGCAAGCCCGCGATCGCCTGGGCGAAGCAACGCCTGCGCACCTGAGCCTGCTGTGGAGCGATCCACCGATGGCGCGGCAATTGCGGCTGATCCGCGCCATCCTGCCGCAGGTGCGACGGGTCGGCGTGCTCTTCGACACCCACAGCGAATTCCTGCTCAAGGACATTCAACAGGCCGCGGCACCGCTGGGCCTGACCATCGTCAGCGAACGCTGGGACGACACCAACGACAGCCGTCCCCTGCAAAACCTGCTGGGCCAGAGCGACGTGCTGCTGGGTCTCGATGACCCCGACTTGTACAACCCCAAGACAGTGAAGAACCTGTTGCTCAGCAGCTACGCCCGGCAACGCGCCCTGATCGGGCCCAGCGCCGCATTCGTCAAGGCCGGCAGCCTGGCCAGCACCTATAGCGACCAACAAGACTGGCTGGCGATTCTCGACGAGTTGCTCGACCGCCCTGCCACCACTTGGCCGCGCACCCTGTATCCGGACCGTTTCAAGGTCCTGGGCAACCGGCAGGTCTCCCGCTCGCTGGGGATCGAACCGATTGATGCCGAATCCGTCGCGGCAACGTTGGCCGAAGGAGAACACCGCCCATGACCTTGCGTCGCCGTTGGGACATCAACACCCGAACCCAGCTCATCGCCCTCGGCCCGGCGTTGCTGCTGACTGTGCTGCTGATCAGTTTCTTTACCTTCGTGCGGATCCAGGACTTGCGCCAGGAACTCAATCACACCGGGCAACTGATCGCCAACCAACTGGCCCCCGCCACGGAATACGGGGTGATTTCCGGCAACAAGGAAGTGTTGGAAAGCCTGCTCACCGCCACCCTGGCGACCCCACACGTGCGCTTCCTGGAGGTCCAGGACAGCACCGACAAGGTCCTGGTGTACGTCGAACAACCCGAGCAAACCCGCAGCCATGCCCAGCAGGTCGAAGTCTTCCAGGCCCCGGTGCGCTTGCAGCGCATCGCCCTGAACAATGATTTCCTGCAGGGCAACAGCCCATCCGTGGAGGCCTCCGGCGAAGATTACCTGGGCCGCGTGATCGTCGGCATGTCCAGTGACGCCTTCAGTCAGCGGCAACAGGAGATTCTGTTCAAGGCCGCGATCCTTGCGCTGTTCGCCCTGCTGTTCACCTTCCTGGTGGCGCGCCGGCTGGCGACTAACCTGTCCCGGCCGATCCGCGACATCGGCAACGCGGTCAAGGCCATCCAGCAAGGCGACTACAGCACCCCGCTCCCCATCGTCGATGACGCCGAACTGGGGGCCTTGTCGCGGCACATCAACAACCTGGCCGAGGGTTTGGGGCAAGCCAGCCGCGAACAGCACCAGGCCATGGCGCAGTTGATCAAGACCCGCGAAGAAGCCGAAAAGGCCAACAGCGCCAAGTCCGAATTCCTGGCGATGATGAGCCATGAACTGCGCACGCCCATGAACGGCGTACTGGGCATGCTGCAGTTGTTGGAAACCACCCGCCTGACCGACGAGCAGCACGAGTACACGGCGCTGGCCTCGGAATCCACCGAACACCTGCTGAAGGTGATCAACGACATTCTCGATTTTTCGCGCATCGAACGCTCGGCCCTGGAGCTGGAGCACATCCCGTTCAACCTGGCAGAACTGGTGGGCAGTTGCGCGCAATCGTTCCAGCACAGCGCCGCGCAACGCAAGCTGGGCCTGGACCTGCTGGTCCCGGACGACATGCAGGCCTTGCAGGTCCAGGGCGATCCGACGCGGATACGGCAGATCCTGGTCAACCTGATCGGCAATGCACTGAAATTCACCGAGCAAGGCCGTGTCACCGTGCAATGCCAGTGGCAGGCCCTGGACCACGAACTGCTGTGGTTCACCTGCGCGGTGCGCGACAGTGGCATCGGAATCCCGGCCGAGAGCCTGGAGCGCATGTTCGATGCCTTCCAGCAGGCCGACAATTCGATCTCCCGGCGCTACGGCGGTACCGGCCTGGGTCTGCCGATCGCCCGCACCCTGGCCGAGCGCATGGGCGGGACGCTGCGGGCCCAGAGCGAAGAAGGCCAGGGCTCGGTGTTCACCCTCGAAATCCCGCTGGCCCTGTCGCGCCAGACGCCACCGACCCTGGCGCCGCGCCTGCCCACCGGCAGCGGCGATGGTGAAGGCCGCAACGTATTGCTGGTGGAAGACAATCCGGTCAACCAGACAGTGGTCGAAGCCATGCTGCGCAGCCTGGGCTTCACCGTCAGCATCGCCACCGATGGCGCCCAGGCTGTACGCAGCGCCGAAAGCCTGATTTTCGAAGCGATCCTCATGGATTGCCGATTGCCCATCATCGATGGCTACGAAGCCACGCGGCAGATCCGTCAGTTGCCGGGCTGCGGCGAGGTGCCGATCATCGCCCTGACGGCCAACGCCTTGCAGGGTGACCGCGAAGCCTGCCTCGCGGCGGGCATGAATGATTACCTGGCCAAGCCGTTCAAAAGGAACGACCTGCAACAAATTCTGCAGCGCTGGGTGAATTAGAACAGGTCACCGGACCATCTGTGACTGGCGTGAAAGGCGAAAGTGCGGCAGTCTTAGGCACCCGAACAAGCCTCGATTGGGGCTTGAATAAAAATTTCAGTGCACAGGTGTACATTCATTTCCCGTGTGCTGTGACTTTCACTACAACGCAATAGTCTATGAGTAGGCTGTCGATTCGAGGCATGAACGCTTCGGTCGGCCGGGAAGATTTGCCCCACCCTGCCGCATGGGACTATTGAGGAGCTCGCATGACCAAACAAAACGCCTTTACCCGGGAAGATCTGCTGCGCTGCAGTCGCGGTGAGCTGTTCGGCCCAGGTAACGCGCAACTGCCCGCCCCGAACATGCTGATGGTGGATCGCATCACCCATATCAGCGAAGAGGGTGGCAAGTACGGCAAAGGTGAATTGGTCGCCGAGCTGGATATCACTCCGGACCTGTGGTTCTTCGCCTGCCATTTCGAAGGTGATCCGGTCATGCCGGGCTGCCTGGGCCTGGACGCCATGTGGCAACTGGTCGGTTTCTTCCTCGGCTGGCAAGGCCTGCCGGGTCGCGGTCGCGCCCTGGGTTCGGGCGAAGTGAAGTTCTTTGGTCAGGTCCTGCCGACCGCCAAGAAAATTACCTATAACATTCATATCAAACGCGTCCTCAAGGGCAAGCTGAACATGGCCATTGCCGATGGTTCGGTTGCCGTGGATGGTCGCGAGATCTACACCGCCGAAGGCCTCCGGGTCGGCGTTTTCACCTCCACTGACAACTTCTAAGGGTTATCCGCATGCGCCGCGTCGTTATCACTGGTCTGGGCATCGTTTCGTGCCTGGGCAATGACAAAGAGACCGTCTCCGCTAACCTGCGTGCAAGTCGCCCTGGCATCCGGTTCAACCCGGAATATGCCGAAATGGGTCTGCGTAGCCAGGTTTCCGGCTCCATTGACCTTCCCCTCGAAGAGCTGATCGATCGCAAGATCTACCGTTTCGTCGGCCACGCGGCGGCTTACGCCTACCTGGCCATGAAGGACGCCATCGCTGACTCCGGCCTGACCGAAGAGCAAGTGTCCAACGTACGTACCGGCCTGATCGCCGGTTCCGGCGGCGCCTCGACCCTGAACCAGATGGAAGCGCTGGACATCCTGCGCGAAAAAGGCGTCAAGCGCGTTGGCCCGTACCGCGTCACGCGGACCATGGGCAGCACCGTTTCGGCCTGCCTGGCTACCCCCTTCAAGATCAAGGGCATCAACTACTCGATCTCCTCCGCCTGCGCCACCAGTGCCCACTGCATCGGGAACGCGGTCGAGCAGATCCAGTTGGGCAAGCAGGACATCGTGTTCGCCGGTGGCGGTGAAGAAGAACATTGGAGCCAATCCTTCCTGTTCGACGCCATGGGCGCGTTGTCCAGCAAGCGCAACGACACGCCGGAAAAAGCTTCCCGTGCCTACGACGCCGACCGTGACGGCTTCGTCATCGCCGGCGGTGGCGGCATGGTCGTGGTCGAGGAACTGGAACACGCCCTGGCCCGCGGTGCGAAAATCTACGCCGAAATCGTTGGCTACGGCGCCACATCCGACGGTTACGACATGGTCGCACCAAGCGGTGAAGGCGCCGTGCGCTGCATGCAGATGGCCATGGCCACTGTCGATGCCCCGATCGACTACCTGAACACCCACGGCACCTCGACCCCAGTGGGCGACGTGATGGAAATGAAGGGCGTACGGGAAGTGTTCGGCGACAAGGCGCCAGCCATCAGCTCCACCAAGAGCCTGTCGGGTCACTCCCTGGGCGCCGCCGGTGTTCACGAAGCGATCTATTGCATCCTGATGATGGAAGGCAACTTCATGGCCGGTTCCGCCAACATCGACGAGCTGGACCCAGAAGTGGCCGATCTGCCAATCCTGACCAAGACTCGCGAAAACGCCACCATCAATACCGTGATGAGCAACAGCTTCGGCTTCGGCGGCACCAACGCCACCCTGGTACTGAAGCGCTGGCAGGGCAAGTAAGCCCCGCCGACAGCCGCACACAAAAAGCCCCGACTGGTTCGGGGCTTTTTTTTGCGCCTTGCTCAATTACACCACATGGGGTCTGTGGTGAATGGAATTCAGCGCACCACAAACCGCTGCTGCGTCAGCAGCCGATCGCCCTGGAACACCATGAACCGCCACTCTCCCGGCACCACTTCGTGGCTTTCGGTGAATTCGTAGGCCATGACATCCTGAGGCGCGCCGGGCACCAGTTTCTGGATGACCTCGAACTTGTCGTGGCGCACGCCATCGGGGGTACGGATACCGGGAGTGAAGTACAACAGGGTCAACGGCTGGTCATCCGCGACCTTGCCGGCCAACTGGTAGCGCATGCCGAACTTGGTGCCCAGCTTCGCCGGCACGCTCTCGGTCTGGCGGATCTGCTCATTGCTGCGTCGCAGGACCCGCTCTCC
This sequence comes from Pseudomonas sp. NFACC05-1, assembly GCF_900100135.1. Lineage (NCBI taxonomy): Bacteria > Pseudomonadati > Pseudomonadota > Gammaproteobacteria > Pseudomonadales > Pseudomonadaceae > Pseudomonas > Pseudomonas sp. NFACC05-1. The sequence goes on from NZ_FMTR01000024.1 coordinate 25,912, forward strand.
CGATTGCAGCTCGGCTTGCGGCCCTTCGAAAACACCGTACTCCACCGGGCCTTCGACACGGACTTCGGCCTGTGCCAGGCCGCAGGTCAACCACAGCGCGACCAGTGCGCTTGAACGGGTGAGGTGCATAGTGCGCTCCTTGATTGAGATGAGCGCGAGGGTATGACACGGGAGTGACAGGCTGATGACAAACCCTGCCCACCGATAATCCCGTGGCGAGGGAGCTTGCTCCCGCTCGACTGCGCAGCAGTCGCCAGATTTGGGGCTACTGCGTAGCCCAGCGGGAGCAAGCTCCCTCGCCACAAAAGCGGACTTAGCGGGCCACTGAGCGCGGCAATACCGAAAGAAAGTTATCCCGCGCCACCTTCCGCGCCACGTCTTCGGGCAAGGCATCGAGGAACGGATCGAAACCGCGCAACTCCTTGCCAAGCGTGTTGAAACGTCCTACCACGTCCGACCCCACCATGAAGCGCTCCGGAAAGCGCTCTACCAGGCGTACCCACTCCTGCCGAGGCTCACCCGCCTCGTCCAGCAAGTACGGCGTGAGCACGCTCCAGGACAGGTCTATGTACAGATTTGGATAGGCCTCGAGCATGCGGGTCAGGGTCGGCAACAGAAAATCCAAGCGGGTCTGGTGGCGATGGATTTCCATGCTGGTACCGGCGTGGGCCCAGATGAAGCGCGTGTGCGGATGATTGCGCAACGGCTCCTCGATTTCCGCCAGGTACAGCGGATTTTTCTCACGCTTGGAAGTGATGTTGGAATGCAGCATCACCGGCAGGTCGTTCTCGGCCGCCAAGTGATAGATCCGCGTCATGGCTTCGTTGTTGGCCCGCGGGGTGTCGCCCGAGGTCAGCGCAGTCAGGTCGTCATGGCGGGTGAACACCTCACCGATGCCTTGCCACAGCCCCGGGTACAGGTCGAGCATGCGCTGGATATGCGCGGCGGAGTTCTTGTCGTTGGGATTGAAGCCCGACAGGAATGGATGAAAGTGCCGGCGCTGCTCGTCGGTCAGCTTGCTCACCGCCGCGGCGACAATCACGTCGGTGGCGCTGTACCAATAGGCATCCGCATCGTCACCGGCGTAATAACGAGGACGCTTGGGCTCGTCTTCGTGCCATTTCTTGGCCACTGGCACACCGGAAATCATCACATGCTCGATGCGATTGTCCGCCATCGCCTGGAGCAACTTGGGCATGCCGGCGGTTTCCTGGAAAAAATCGACGTAATGCAGGTGCGCATCGCTGTAGGCATATTCGCGAGCCGCGGCACCGCTACTCGAAACAACCAGCAGCCAGGCAAAGATCAAACGGGTCAAAGGCACAGGCAGTCTCCAGAAGCCATGAGCAACATAGACCCCCACCGTCCCGCTGGGGTTCAAGGCGTATCTGCCGCGCCTGCCGACGACGGGTTATGCTTCATGCAACCGTTGTTCAACCTGGAAAACAACATGACCACTCCCCTGACCGTTCGCCCCCGCGCCGAAGATGTCGAAGGCCAGCCGATTCTTCGCCCGCTGCCGTCCGCCAAATGCCGCAGCATCGGGCCTTTCGTGTTCTTCGATCACATGCTGCAAACCACCTACCCGGCGGGCAAAGGCATGAACATCCGCCAACATCCGCATATCGGCCTGTCCACCCTCACCTACCTGTTCGAAGGAAAACTCCAGCACAAGGACAGCCTGGGTTCCGACCAGGTGGTGGACGCCGGGGATGTCAGTTGGATGACCGCAGGCAGCGCCATCGCCCATGTCGAGCGCACCCCCGAGTCATTGCTGGGCAACGCGTTCGTCATGCACGGCTTGCAAGTCTGGCTGGCCTCGCCCAAGGCCCACGAACAAGGCCCCGGGCACTACAGCCATCACCCGGCACACAGCCTGCCCGTCAGCGAGAACCTGGGGGTCAGCATCCGGATGATCGCCGGGTCGGGCTTTTGCCTGGAATCACCGGTGCCGGTGCTGTCGCCGACGCTTTACGCCGAACTGAACCTGCTGACCGCGACGACCTTGCTGATTCCCACCGAGCATGCAGAGCGGGCGCTGTACGTGTTGAGCGGCGAGGCGTCGCTGGACGGTGAGCCGGTGGAGCCCCACTCGTTGGTGATACTGCCAAGCGGGGAAGAAATGACGCTGTTTGCGGAGAGCGACTGCCATGCCGTGCTGTTCGGCGGCGCACCGCTGGACGGACCGCGACGGATCAACTGGAATTTCGTTTCCAGCGACCCAGCCCGGATCGATGAAGCCCGTCGACGCTGGGCAGCCGGAGACTGGCCGACCGTGCCAGGGGAAAGTGAGCGGATCGAGTTGCCCTAGACTGGACGCCATTGAACCTGTGGGAGCCGAGCTTGCTCGCGATAGCGGTGTGTCAGTCGGCATTAATGCTGATTGATGCACCGCTATCGCGAGCAAGCTCGGCTCCCACAGGGTTCTGCGTCAACCCAACCTCAGCCCTTGAACACTTCATCCAACAGGTTATGCATCGACCGGAACGCCCGCCCGGCGACCTTGGCGTTGTACATCATCTTGCCCGGCGCATTGGCCTGCGGGTCGGTGAACGAATGCACCGCTCCGCCATAGCTCAGCAACTGCCAATCCACCCCAGCGGCGTTCATTTCGTCTTCGAAGGCCGGTAACTGTTCTTTGGGCACCAGCGGATCCGAGGCGCCGTGCATCACCAACACCGCCCCCTGGATGTTCTGCGCATCCGCCGGGTTCGGTGTATCCAGGGTGCCGTGAAAGGAAATGGCGGCCTTCAACGGCGCACCGCTACGGGCCAGTTCCAGGGCGCAGCAGCCACCGAAGCAAAAGCCGAACGTGGCCAGCCTGGAAGTATCGACCTGCGCTTCGTCCTGGCTCTGCAGTTGCTCGAGCGCCGCCTGCATGCGCTTGCGCAACAACGCCCGGTCGTTCTTGAGGGGCATCATCGCCGCTCCCGCCTCATCGGCATTGCTCGGGCGGACCGTCTGCCCGTACAGGTCGGCGATCAACACCACATAACCGTTGGCCGCCACCGATCTGGCGATGTCCTCGGCCCCTGCCCCCACGCCCATCCAGTTCGGCGCCATCAGCAACCCCGGGCGCGAGCCCTGCTGGCTAATGTCGAAGGCCAGGCGGCCTTCATAGGTTTGACCTTCAATCTGATAGACCAGCGAACGAACCGTAACCTGACTCATGACGGACTCCTCTTCAATCGGAACACCAGAAATGAAAAAACCCGCCGAAGCGGGTTTTTCCTGCACGTGATTAAGCTGACAGTTCAACCAACAGCTTGTTCAGGCGGCGTACATACGCCGCCGGGTCCTTCAAGCTGTCGCCAGCCGCCAGGGCCGCTTGGTCGAACAGGATGTGCGACAGATCGCCGAAACGCTCTTCGCTCTGCTCGTTGTCGAGTTTTTCCACCAACGGGTGGGCCGGGTTGAATTCGAAGATCGGCTTGGAGTCCGGGACTTTCTGGCCGCTGGCTTCGAGGATCTGGCGCATTTGCAGGCCCAGGTCCTGCTCACCGATGGCCAGGATCGCCGGGGAATCGGTCAGGCGGTGCGAGACGCGCACTTCACTGACAGCATCGCCCAGGGCGGTCTTGATCCGCTCGACCAGGCCTTCCTTGCTCTTGGCGACTTCTTCGGCGGCTTTCTTGTCTTCTTCCGAATCCAGGTTGCCGAGGTCCAGGTCACCACGGGCCACGTCGACAAAGCTCTTGCCGTCGAACTCGTTGAGGTAGCTCATCAGCCACTCGTCGATGCGGTCGGTCAGCAGCAGCACTTCGATGCCTTTCTTGCGGAAGACTTCCAGGTGCGGGCTGTTCTTGACCTGAGCATACGTTTCACCGGTCAGGTAGTAGATCTTGTCCTGGCCTTCCTTGGCGCGGGCCAGGTAATCGGCCAGGCCTACGACTTGTTCGCCATCGTCACCCTGGGTCGACGCAAAGCGCAGCAGGCCGGCGATCTTCTCTTTGTTGGCGAAGTCTTCGGCCGGGCCCTCTTTCATGACCTGGCCGAAGTTTTTCCAGAAGCTCTTGTACTGCTCGGGCTCGTTCTTCGCCAGTTTTTCCAGCATGTCCAACACACGCTTGGTCAGCGCCGACTTCATGGAGTCGATGATCGGATCTTTCTGCAGGATTTCCCGCGACACGTTCAGCGACAGGTCGTTGGAATCCACCACACCCTTGATGAAACGCAGGTACAGCGGCAGGAACGACTCGGCCTGGTCCATCACGAACACACGCTGGACATACAGCTTCAGACCGCGTGGCGCTTCGCGCTGGTACAGGTCGAACGGCGCACGGGCCGGCACGTACAGCAGCGAGTTGTACTCCAGCTTGCCTTCGACCTTGTTGTGGCTCCAGCTCAGCGGGTTCTCGTAATCGTGGGCGATGTGCTTGTAGAACTCCTGGTATTCCTCGTCTTTCACTTCGGTGCGCGGACGGGTCCACAGGGCACTGGCGCGGTTGACGGTTTCCCATTCCACTTCAGGCTTTTCTTCGCCTTCGGCAGCGGTGACTTCCTTCGGCAACTCGATTGGCAGCGCGATGTGGTCGGAGTACTTCTTGATGATGTTGCGCAGGCGCCAGCCATCGGCGAACTCGTCTTCGCCGGACTTGAGGTGCAGCACAATGCGGGTGCCGCGATCGGCCTTGTCGACGGTGGCGACTTCAAACTCGCCCTCGCCCTTGGACGACCAGTGCACGCCTTCGCTCGCAGCGAGGCCGGCACGGCGGCTGAACACTTCGACCTGGTCGGCCACGATGAACGCGGAATAGAAACCGACGCCGAACTGGCCGATCAGGTGGGAATCTTTCTTCTGGTCGCCGGACAGGTTCTTCATGAAGTCGGCGGTGCCGGACTTGGCGATGGTGCCCAGGTGCGTGATCACCTCTTCGCGGCTCATGCCGATGCCGTTGTCTTCGAGGGTGACGGTTTTTGCGTCCTTGTCGAAGCTCACACGGATTTTCAGCTCAGCGCCGCCTTCCAGCAATTCAGGCTTGGAAAGGGCTTCGAAACGTAATTTGTCGACAGCGTCAGAGGCGTTCGAAATCAACTCGCGAAGGAAAATTTCCTTATTGGAATACAGCGAGTGAATCATCAGGTGCAGCAGTTGCTTCACCTCGGTCTGGAAGCCCAGGGTTTCCTTTTGAGTTTCCACGCTCATGGTCATCAAACTCCAAGTGGATGGTGGTGTCCGCCTCGCTGAGATTGGCGGCGGGATGTCCTCAAGGTGGGGGCAACGCTGATGATTTCAAGGGCGATCCGGTTTTGACGGTTCCTGGATCTTGAAATGGGCCCGGGCAGTGGCGATGGGTTCGGCCTCGACGTCTTGCCAGGCGGTGATCGCGACGTTGGCGACCCACCTCTGGCGCCTGGCCGAGTACTGACGAAATGCGTTGCGAAGAAATTGCCTGAGCCACGGATAATCGCTGCTTTAATACCCGGCGGCGGTTCACGAAGAACAATGGCCGAATAAAAAGGAGCGTCAATGCATCAGGTAAAGCTGCCATTAGGTGGAGCATTATGGATGGCAGCAAGCCTGCTTTCATTCATAGGCATGGCTGTCGCGGCGCGAGAGCTTTCCAAGTTCATGTCGATCTTCGAGATCCTGTTTTTCAGGTCCTTGGTTGGACTGATCATTGTTTTTCCGGTTATTTACCAACAGCGCGCCAAGCTCAAACAAGCCCGTGACCTGGGTCTACAGATTGGCAGGAACGCGGTTCACTTCGCCGGACAATATGCCTGGACCATTGGCGTGGCATCACTTCCGTTGGTTAAGGTCTTTGCCCTGGAGTTCACCACCCCGATATGGGTCTCCCTCCTGGCGTTTTTATTCTTGAAGGAAAAACTCTCCACCGCCAGGGTATTCGCCGCCATCGGCGGTTTCCTGGGTGTCCTGGTCGTTCTAAGGCCCGGCCTTGATAGCATTGAACCCGCCGCGTTCATCGTTCTTCTGGCCGCCATGGGCTACGCAACATCCATCATCATGGTGAAAAAACTGACGTTGACCAGCAGTCCCGCCATCATCGTGATCTGGATGGTGCTTCTACAATTGCCCTTGGGCCTTGGTCTGTCCCTGGCACAATGGCGTACCCCTACGCTCGCCTGCATCCCCTGGATCCTGCTGTTGGGTATAACGGGTTTAAGTGCGCACTTCGCCATGGCCAAGGCGCTGAGCGTCATGGAAGCTTCCATTGCCATCCCGATTGATTTTTTCAGGGTGCCACTCATTGCCGTCGTTGGTTTTCTTCTCTACGGTGAGCCTCTTGAAATCTGGGTATTGGTCGGCGCAGTGATTATCTTCGCCTCAAACTATCTGACCTTCCGGATCGAACAAAAGAAAATGCCATCGTCAACTTCGCCAAGCTCCGAGTGATCAGCTCAAGGGCGATCCGGTTTCGACGGTTCCTGGATCTTGAAATGGGCCCGGGCAGTGGCGATGGGTTCGGCCTCGACGTCTTGCCAGGCGGTGATCGCGACGTTGGCGACCCGCCGGCCCTGGCGCCAGACCTGGCATTTGGCGTAGGTGTCGCGAAACTGTCCGGTGCGCAGGTAATCCAGGGAGAAATCGATGATTTTCGGTATGCCCGGCGTACCCGTGGCGATCAACAAATGCACGGCAGCGGCCAGTTCCATGAAACCGGCGATGACCCCACCGTGGATGGCCGGCAGTAAAGGGTTACCAATGTTGTCTTTGTTGGCCGGCAGGCGAAACAACAAGTCGTCGCCCTGGCGCGTGCATTCGACGCCGATGAGTTGGGCATAGGGAATCGAGGCGAGCAGCAGCGCGTAGTCGCCCTGCTCGCAGGCGCGGCGCAGTTGTTCCTGGAGGATATCGGTCATGGCTGGCCCACAGCGGTCATCGGACCGCCCTTCCCCATTCCCCTGGCATGCTGGCCCAGGCGCATGAAGGTGCCCACCACATGGGCGATGGGTTGCTCGGGATCGTCCTGGTAGGCGAAACCCCGGGTGAAGATCACGTCCGGGGTCACCCGATAGCATTGGGCGAAGCCGTAGACATCCTTGTGGGGCTCGGCAGCGTGCATGTAGTCGATCCGCAAGTCGAGGGTGGGACAGACTTCGAATTGCGGCAGCACACACAGGGTCGACATACCACAGGCGGTGTCCATCAATGAGGTCAACGCCCCGCCATGGATGATGCCCGTCAGGGGATTGCCGACGATTTGCGGGCTGAACGGCAGGATGACCGTCAGCCCGTCACGACTGGCACTGTGCAACTTCAAGCCCAGCACCTGGCAATGCCTGAGTGCGGATAAAAAACGTGTGGCACGCTCAAAAACGGGGTCTTCGGCCATTCGATCAACGCTCCAATGAGTGACGAGACCTGGCAACAGGCGCGATGCACAAAGTTCCATTGCAGGGCAAAGTTATATATCTGTTACACAACAGGAACTTAATCCGAGGGGTGGCGTTCAAAAGGCCAGTAGTTATTTCCATAAGGAGAAACACCCCATGCGTAAGACTTTTGCTATTGCCTTGATGTTGGCCGCTTCCCTCGGCCTCGCTGCCTGCGATAAAAAATCCGAGGACAAAGCTCAAGATGCCAACCAACACTCCCAAGAAGCCCAGCAGAAAATGGGCGAAGCACAGGATAAAGTGAACGAAGCGGCGAAAGAAAACGCCGAAGCCGCCAAAGCTCAGTCTGAATCGAACAGTGCCGCCCAGCAGGAAGCACCTGCTACCGCGCCTAAAACCAACTGATACGGTTTTAGCAGTGAAGGAAAACCCGCCTGATGCGGGTTTTCTTTTGCCTGCGATTTGGCGGCACCGCCTGTCAGGCCGCTTCCTTGCCCACCTCGGACACTGGCGCTTCGGTGGGGGTATAGACCATCACGTCCAGCACATCGGAGTGAAACTCGCGCTGATACAGCACGAACACCACGCCGGCACTCATCAACATGAATAACCAGGGGCTGACGAACCACGCCAACATGGTCATGCCGAAATAATAGGAACGCAGGCCAAAGTTGAACTGGTTGGCGGCCATGGAGATCACTCGCGCTGCCCTCAGCGCAAAGGCCTTGCGCTCCTGCTCCGACACATGCCGCTCACCAATCATCGGCGCTGAGCCAATCAGGACTGCCGCGAAGTTGTACTGGCGCATGCACCAACTGAACGTGAAGAACGCATACACGAACACCAGTGCCAGGCACAGCAACTTGACCTCCGCCATGCCCTGGGACGCCTGCTGCACCAAGGGTATGTCCGCCAGCAACGACACCGCCCGATCGGACGCCCCGAGTACCGTCAGGATACCGGCCAGGATGATCAATGTGCTGGAGGCGAAGAAGGATGCGTTGCGCTCCAGGTTGCCGATCACGCTGGCATCGGCGATACGGTTCTCACGCAGCAGCATGCGGCGCATCCAGTCTTCGCGGTACAGGTGCATCACGCTGGCCAGGCACGCCGTGTCGCGCGCCTTCCAGGTGGCATAACGGGTGTAGCCCGCCCAGCAGATAATGAACCAGGCGGCGGCAAGCAGGTGGATCAGGTTGGCTTGGATGAATGACATTCGATTTCCTGTATGTCTAAAAACATGACGTCTAAAGCCAGACTTGCCTTGAAATGCCGACCTGTGAGAGCAAGCTCCCACAAGGTTTTGTGCAAGCCTTTCAAGACACTGTTTCGACGTTAGCCCACGGAAAAAGACACTGCACTCAAAAAAAATGCCCCGTATCGATTGATACGGGGCATTTCGGTTCTTGCCGATGAATCTGCCTGTAGCCGCTTAAGCCAACGCTTCGCTGCGCTTGCCCAGCAGGCGATCACACACCACCGCGACCGCCAGGGTCATCACCGAAGGTACTAGCCAGGCCAGGCCCTGCTCGCTGAGCGGCAGGTGGGCCAGTTGCGTCGGCATCCAGTCTGCCAGGCCGGCGCCCTTGAGCGCGTCGATCAGGCCAAACAGGAACGACACCAGCATCACCGGGCCAACGATGCGCCCCTGCTCGTGCCAGAAGTCCTTGCAGAAGCTCAGGGCCACCAGGGCGATGCACGGTGGATAGATCGCGGTGAGAACCGGAATCGAGAACGCGATCAGCTTGGTCAGGCCCAGGTTGGACACCAGCAGCGAAAACGCCGCCAGGATCACCACCAGGGTCTTGTAGGACAGCGGCAGGACACGGCTGAAGTATTCGGCGCAGGCGCAGGTCAGGCCGACTGCGGTCACCAGGCACGCCAGGGAGATCAACACGGCAAGGAAACCGCTGCCCAGGCTGCCGAAGGTGTGTTGCACGTAGGCATGCAGCACAGCGGCGCCGTTGGTCGCCCCTGCGGCCACCTCATGGCTGCCGGAACCGAGGCGGAACAGGCTGACGTAGACCAGCGCCAGGCCCACCCCGGCGATCAGCCCGGCGATGATCGCGTAGCGGGTGATCAAGGCCGGCGACTCGACGCCCCGGGAACGGATCGCGTTGACGATGACAATGCCGAACACCAAGGCGCCCAGGGTATCCATGGTCAGGTAGCCGTTGATGAATCCTTGGGAGAACGGCGCCGCGATGTACTCGGGGGTCGCCACGCCGATATCACCCGCGGGCAAGGCAAACGCCGCGATGCCGAGCACGGCCAGGGCGATGATCTTCAGTGGCGCGAGAAAGCGCCCGACGGTGTCCAGCAGGCGGCCCGGGTAGAGCGAGATGAAAAACACCAGCAGGAAATACGCGGCGCTATACAGGAACAGCGCCAGCGGGCTTTCGCCAGTCAATGGCGCCAAGCCGACTTCGAACGAAACGGTGGCGGTACGCGGTGTGGCGAACAACGGGCCAACGGCCAGGTAGCACACCGCCGCCAGCAACCCACCGGCGACTTTGCCGATGGGGCTGCTCAAGGCATCCATTGCCCCGCCCACCTTGGCCAATGCAACGACCGTGATGACCGGCAGCCCGACCGCCGTGATCAAAAAGCCCAGCGCCGCCATCCAGACATGAGGCCCGGACTGCAAACCGACGATAGGCGGGAAGATGATGTTGCCGGCCCCGACGAACAGGGCAAATGTCATGAAACCAAGCGCCAGGATGTCCTGGCCTTTCAACACTTTCATTAAGGAAACCACACTACTGAATCGGAATTTAGAGAGGGATTTCCCTTATGGGTGAGGGAAATGCTGCCGATCCGTATGGGACCGACCCGTTTAGCGCGGCGCTTCCTTGTGGGCAGCGGTCGCAAAAATGGCTGCTAGCCTAACGAATTTAGCGAAAAAACGCACTGTTAAGGGGCGAACTATCCGATACGCGACATTCCAGTGTCGCGTTTACGTATCTATTTTTCGGCTCGCGGCGGAATTTTCAGGAGCCAGCCCCCCGTGGCGAGGGAGCTTGCTCCCGCTGGGCTGCGAAGCAGCCCCCATACAGGCGACCGTATTCATTCAGACAAAATGCGTTGCCTGGTTTACGACTGCTTCGCAGCCGAGCGGGAGCAAGCTCCCTCGCCACAAGAGCCGCCGCCACAACACATGAATTCTCAAGGGCCAGAAACGACAAAGGCCACCCGAAGGTGGCTTTTGTTGCTGGAACAAAAAGTCAGCCGAAGCTTACTTCTTCATTTCCCAGCCAGTCAGCTCGGCCAGGGCCTTGCCGATGTCTGCCAGCGAACGCACGGTTTTCACGCCTGCGTCTTGCAGTGCAGCGAATTTCTCGTCTGCAGTGCCTTTGCCGCCAGAGATGATTGCGCCAGCATGGCCCATGCGCTTGCCCGGAGGAGCAGTCACACCAGCGATGTAGGAAACAACCGGCTTGGTCACGTTGGCCTTGATGTAGGCTGCCGCTTCTTCTTCAGCCGAACCGCCGATCTCACCGATCATGACGATCGCTTCGGTCTTCGGGTCTTCCTGGAACAGCTTCAGGATGTCGATGAAGTTCGAACCCGGGATCGGGTCACCGCCGATGCCGACGCAAGTCGACTGACCGAAACCGGCGTCAGTGGTCTGCTTCACAGCTTCGTAGGTCAGGGTGCCGGAACGGGAAACGATACCGACCTTGCCTGGCAAGTGAATGTGACCTGGCATAATGCCGATCTTGCATTCGCCTGGAGTGATCACGCCTGGGCAGTTAGGGCCGATCAGGGTGATACCCAGCTCGTCGCACTTGACCTTGGCTTCCAGCATGTCGATGGTCGGGATGCCTTCGGTGATGCAGACGATCAGCTTGATGCCGCCGAACGCTGCTTCAAGGATGGAGTCCTTGCAGAAAGGAGCTGGAACGTAGATCACGCTGGCGGTGGCGCCAGTGGCGGCTACAGCGTCTTTCACGGTGTTGAACACTGGCAGGCCCAGGTGCTCGGTGCCGCCCTTGCCCGGTGTTACGCCGCCAACCATCTTGGTGCCGTATTCGATGGCTTGCTGGGTGTGGAAACTACCTTGCGAACCGGTAATACCCTGGCAGATAACCTTGGTGTCTTTATTGATCAGGACGCTCATTATTTGCCCTCCGCAGCTTTAACGACTTGTTGAGCAGCGTCGGTCAGGCTGGTAGCAGCGATGATGTTCAAACCGCTTTCTGCCAGTACTTTAGCGCCCAGCTCAGCGTTGTTGCCTTCAAGGCGAACAACAACCGGGATTTTCACGCCAACTTCTTTCACGGCGCCGATGATGCCTTCGGCAATCATGTCGCAGCGAACGATGCCGCCGAAGATGTTGACCAGTACTGCAGCGACGTTAGTGTCGGACAGGATGATCTTGAACGCTTCGGTTACGCGTTCCTTGGTAGCACCACCGCCCACGTCGAGGAAGTTGGCTGGCTTGCCGCCATGCAGGTTGACGATGTCCATGGTACCCATGGCCAGGCCGGCACCGTTGACCATGCAGCCGATGTTACCTTCCAGGGCTACGTAGTTCAGTTCGAACTTGGCAGCGTGCGCTTCGCGCGGATCGTCTTGCGACGGATCGTGGAAAGTCTTCAGCTTAGGCTGACGGTACATGGCGTTGGCGTCGATGTTGATCTTGGCATCGAGGCAGTGCAGGTCGCCGTCGGCCTTGATCACCAGCGGGTTCACTTCCAGCAGTGCCAGGTCGTGGTCCTGGAACAGCTTGGCCAGACCTACGAAGATCTTGGCGAATTGAGTGACCTGCTTGCCTTCCAGGCCCAGCTGGAATGCCAGCTCGCGACCCTGGAATGGCTGTGCGCCAACCAGTGGATCGATGGTGGCCTTGAGGATTTTCTCAGGGGTATCGTGAGCGATTTTCTCGATGTCCACGCCACCTTCGGTGGAAGCCATGAACACGATGCGGCGGCTCGAACGGTCAACGACAGCGCCCAGGTACAGCTCTTTAGCGATATCAGTGCACGATTCAACCAGGATCTTGGTGACTGGCTGACCGTTGGCGTCAGTCTGGTAAGTCACCAGACGCTTGCCCAGCCACTGCTGTGCGAAGGCTTTGGCGTCTTCTTTGCTGCGAACCAGCTTGACGCCGCCCGCTTTACCGCGACCACCGGCGTGAACCTGGGCTTTGACAACCCATTCGCTGCCGCCGATTTTGTCGCAAGCTTCTGCTGCCGCTTCCGGGGTGTCTACCGCGTAACCGGTGGATACTGGCAGGCCGTACTCAGCGAACAGCTGCTTACCCTGATACTCGTGAAGATTCATGCTTATTACCGTCTTCGTTAGGTACTGCGCATTCGGTGCTGCACCGTTCTGGTGCCGCACCACCTGTGACTGCTGCTTGCGTAGCGTTCCAGTTAACCGGTTCGGCTACGCAAGGCTGCGTCCAGCGGATATTCCGCGGTGAGTCTTGCTCGCAAGGCTCACGACGGGCCATACCGCCGTGGTTTCTTATTGTCTATTAACGCTTCTTGCGGTTGGCCACGTGGATGGCGCCGCCATTTACGGCCAGGGCCGCTTCGTGCAAGGCTTCGGACAGGGTCGGATGGGAGAAGACCATCATGCCCAGATCTTCAGCGCTGGTGCCGAATTCCATGCCGATCGCGCCTTGCTGTACCAGCTCGGCAGCGCTCGGGCCAATGACGTGAACGCCCAATACGCGATCCGTCTTGGCATCGGCGATGACTTTCACGAAACCACCGGTATCGTTGGCTGCCATGGCACGGCCACTGGCTGCAAACGGGAAGGTGCCGACGTTAACTTCAACGCCTTCGGCTTTCAAGGCCTGCTCGGTCTTGCCGACCCATGCGATTTCCGGGTGGGTGTAGATAACCGAAGGGATCAGGTCGTAGTTCATCTGGGCTTTGTGGCCCTTGATGCGCTCGACGACCATGATGCCTTCCTCGGACGCCTTGTGCGCCAGCATCATGCCGCGAACCACGTCACCGATGGCGAAGACGCCCGGTACGGTGGTGGCGCAGAAATCATCAACCTTGATGAAACCGCGTTCGTCGAGGTCCACGCCGCTATCGGCAGCCAGCAGATCGGTGGTCACCGGACGACGGCCGACCGCAACGATCAGCTTGTCGAAAGTGATGGTCTGTTCGCCATTGGCGTCGGTGTAGTTGACCACGACTTCTTCGCCGTTGACCTTCGAACCGGTCACGCGAGCGCCCAGCTTGATGTCCAGGCCCTGTTTGGTCAGGGTTTTCAGCGCTTCCTTGGAGACCGCGGCATCGGCGGCCATCAGGAAGGTGTCGAGGGCTTCCAGGACGGTCACTTGCGCGCCCAGGCGCGACCATACCGAACCCAGCTCGAGGCCGATCACGCCGGCGCCGATCACGCCCAGGCGTTTTGGCACGCTCTGGAATTCCAGGGCACCGGTGGAATCGACGATCACGTTCTGGTCGACCGGAGCCGGCGGAATGTCGATCGGACGCGAGCCTGGCGCCAGGATGACGTTCTCGGCTTCGATCACTTCAACCGAGCCGTCTGGCTTGGTCACTTCGACTTTCTTGCCCATCAGCAGCTTGCCGTGGCCCTGGATCGAAGTCACGCCGTTGGCCTTGAACAGGGTGGCAACACCCGAGGTCAGGCCTTTGACGATGTTGGCTTTGCGGCCAACCATGGCAGGCACGTCAATGGTGACATTTTCGCGGTTGACACCGCCAATACCGTGAATGGCCAAGCCGTCTTGCGCTTCGTGGAACTTCCAGGAGCTGTCCAGCAGCGCCTTGGAGGGAATGCAACCGACGTTCAGGCAAGTACCGCCAAGGGCCAGCTTGCCCTCTTTGTCGGTGTATTTCTCGATGCAGGCAGTGGTGAGGCCCAGTTGCGCAGCCTTGATGGCCGCTACGTAGCCGCCAGGGCCCGCACCAATCACTACCACGTCGAATTTCTGAGTCATGAGTCATTCCTTTTCGAATCAAACCGAACGGTCACTTGTGGTGACCGTCGTGGGACGAAACCGGTTGTTTCAGCAAGAGGCCGGTCACAACAGACCGGCCCTCGCGGCGAAAATCAGATATCCAGCAGCAAACGAGCCGGATCTTCAAGCAGGTTCTTGATGGTTACCAGGAACGTCACGGCTTCTTTACCGTCGATCAGGCGGTGATCGTAGGACAGTGCCAGGTACATCATCGGACGAATCACGACCTGACCATTGATCGCCATAGGACGCTGCAGAATGTTGTGCATGCCCAGGATAGCCGCTTGCGGCGGGTTGACGATCGGGGTCGACATCATCGAACCGAATGTACCACCGTTGGTGATGGTGAACGTACCGCCGGTCATCTCTTCGATGGACAGCTTGCCGTCACGGGCCTTCTTGCCGAAGGTGGCGATGCCGCCTTCGATTTCGGCCAGGCTCATCAGTTCGGCGTTACGCAGTACTGGAACCACCAGGCCACGGTCGCTGGAAACAGCAACACCGATATCGGCGTAGCCGTGGTAGACGATGTCCGAACCGTCGATCGACGCGTTGACGGCCGGGAAGCGTTTCAGCGCTTCGGTGGCAGCCTTGACGAAGAACGACATGAAGCCCAGGCGTACGCCGTTGTGGGACTTCTCGAACAGATCCTTGTACTTCGAACGCAGGGCCATGACTTCGGTCATGTCGACTTCGTTGAAGGTGGTCAGCATCGCCATGTTCGACTGGGCTTCGACCAGACGCTTGGCCACGGTAGCGCGAACGCGGGTCATCGGAACGCGTTTTTCAACACGGTCACCGGCAGCGAACACTGGCGCGGCAGCGGCAGGCGCAGCAGCCTTGGCCGGAGCAGCGGCTGGCGCGGCTTTCTTGGCGGCAACGGCGGCAACCACGTCTTCCTTGGTCACGCGACCACCCTTGCCGGTGCCGGCAACGGAGGCGATGTTGATGCCGTTCTCTTCGGCGATCTTGCGCGCGGCCGGGGCAGCGACTGGATCGTCTTCGCCATCGGCAGCTGGAGCAGCGGCCTGGGCAGCGGCAGGCGCAGCGGCGGCGGCCGGAGCAGCGGCAGCAGCGCCGCCCTCTTCGATCGAGCCCAGTACCTGGTTGGACAGGACGGTAGCGCCCTCTTCGGCAACGATTGCGCCAAGCACGCCGTCAGCTTCGGCCAACACTTCCAGAACGACTTTGTCGGTCTCGATGTCGACGATCAGGTCGTCACGCTTTACAGCTTCGCCTGGTTTCTTGTGCCAGGTGGCAACGGTGCCATCGGCAACCGATTCCGGGAATGACGGGGCTTTGATTTCGATAGCCATTATCTGTGGGTCCTTAAAATTCGGTTTCAGTCAGCACGAAGGCTTAAACAGTGAAAGCATCTTGCAGCAGTTTTTCCTGCTGCTCGGCGTGCATCGACGCATAACCACACGCAGGTGCAGCGGACGCATCACGACCGGCATATTCAAGACCCAGGGCCTTGTTATGGTTGCCGATGCTGCGACGCAGGTGATGCTGGCTGCTGTACCACGCGCCTTGGTTCATCGGTTCTTCCTGACACCACACCACATGGGTGAGGTTGGTGTAAGGCGCGATGGCCTCCATCAGGTCTTCTTCCGGGAACGGGTAAAGCTGCTCGATACGCACGATGGCGATGTCTTCGCGGCCTTCGGCACGACGTTTTTCCAGCAGGTCGTAGTAGACCTTGCCGCTGCACAGGACCAGGCGATTCACCTTCGCCGCGTCCAGCGTGTCGATTTCCGAAATAACGGTCTGGAACGAGCCTTCGGCCAGATCCTCGAGCGTGGAGATCGCCAGCTTGTGACGCAGCAGCGACTTCGGTGTCAGCACGATCAGCGGCTTGCGCAGCGGACGGATGACCTGACGACGCAGCAGGTGGTAGATCTGTGCCGGGGTCGTTGGTACACACACCTGGACGTTGTGCTCGGCGCACAATTGCAGGTAGCGCTCCAGACGTGCCGAAGAGTGCTCCGGCCCCTGCCCTTCATAACCGTGTGGCAACAGCATGGTCAGACCGCAGAGACGGCCCCACTTGTGCTCGCCGCTGGTGATGAACTGGTCGACCACCACCTGGGCACCGTTGGCGAAGTCGCCGAATTGGGCTTCCCAGATCACCAGCGCATTCGGCTCGGTGGTGGAGTAGCCATATTCGAACGCCAGGACGGCTTCCTCGGACAGCAGCGAATCGTACAGGTCGAAACGTGGCTGGCCTTTGTACAGGTGTTGCAGCGGGATGTAGGTGCTGGCGTCTTTCTGGTTGTGCAGCGCCGCGTGGCGGTGCGAGAAAGTGCCGCGGCCTACGTCCTGGCCGGTGATGCGAACCGGGTGGCCTTCGAACGCCAGGGTCGCGTACGCCATGGTTTCAGCGTAACCCCAGTTGATCGGCAGGCCGCCGGCTTGCATCTTCTGCCGGTCTTCGTAGATTTTCGCGACCTGGCGCTGTACCACGAAGCCTTCCGGAATTTCCAGCAGCTTGGCGGACAGTTCCTGCAGGGTCTTGAGGTCGAAGCGGGTGTCGTGACGCGCGGTCCAGGCGTGGCCCAGGTATGGACGCCAGTCCACGAACAGCTCTTTGTTCGGCTCTTTGACCAGGCTTTTTACAACGTGCAGGCCATTGTCCAGGGCGTTGCGGTATTCATCGACTTTTTCCTGGACGCGCTCGGCATCCAGAACACCGCCCTGGGTCAGGCGCTCGGCATACAGCTCACGGGTGGTGCGCTGCTTGGCGATCTGCTGGTACATCAACGGCTGGGTGCCGCTTGGCTCGTCGGCCTCGTTGTGGCCGCGACGACGGTAGCAGACCAGGTCGATGACCACGTCGCGCTTGTACTGCATGCGGTAGTCGATGGCCAACTGGGTCACGAACAGTACGGCTTCCGGGTCATCGCCATTCACATGGAGAATCGGCGCCTGGATCATTTTCGCAACGTCGGTCGCGTACTCGGTGGAACGCGAGTCTTCCGGGTTGCTGATGGTGAAACCGACCTGGTTGTTGATCACGATGTGCACGGTGCCGCCGGTCTTGAAACCGCGGGTCTGCGACATCTGGAAGGTTTCCATGACCACGCCCTGACCGGCGAATGCCGCGTCACCGTGGATGGAAATCGGCAGCACCTTCTCGCCGGTCGGATCGTTGCGACGATCCTGGCGAGCGCGGACCGAACCCTCGACCACCGGGGAAACGATTTCCAGGTGAGACGGGTTGAACGCCATGGCCAGGTGGACTTCGCCACCTGTGGTCATCACGTTGGACGAGAAGCCCTGGTGGTATTTCACGTCACCGGAACCCAACTCGACCTTCTTCTTGCCTTCAAACTCGTCGAACAGCTCGCGCGGGTTCTTGCCGAAGGTGTTGACCAGTACGTTCAGGCGGCCACGGTGGGCCATGCCGATGACGACTTCCTTGGTGCCGTAGGAACCGGAACGCTGGATCAGCTCGTCGAGCATCGGAATCAGACTTTCGCCGCCTTCCAGGCCGAAACGCTTGGTACCCGGGTACTTGGTGCCCAGGTATTTCTCCAGGCCTTCACCGGCGGTGACGCGCTCGAGCAAGTGGCTCTTGATGTCGGCGGAGTACGTCGGACGGCCACGAACGCTTTCCAGACGCTGCTGGAACCACTGGCGCTGCTCGGAATCGGTGATGTGCGTAAATTCAGCGCCGATGGTGCGGCAATATGTCTGCTGCAACGCTTCGTGAATTTCGCGTAGGCTCGCTTCCTCTTTGCCGATGAACAGGTCGCCGGCACGGAAGGTCGTATCAAGGTCGGCATTGGTCAAGCCGTAATGAGTGATCGACAGGTCTGCAGGTGCAGGACGCTGCCACAGCCCCAGCGGGTCAAGCTGGGCTGCCTGGTGGCCACGCATCCGGTAGGCCTGGATCAGTCGCAATACTTCAACTTGCTTCTTCTCGTGTTCGGAGCTCACGCTGCCGGCAGATACCGGTTGAGCGCGGCGCTGGTTCTTTGCCAGCAACACGAAATGATCGCGAATCGTCGAGTGCGAAACATCAGTGGCAGAATTACCGTCGGCCGGTAGCTTCTGAAAGTAGGTGCGCCATTCTTCTGGCACAGCGTTAGGGTCGTGCAGGTAGAGCTCGTAAAGCTCTTCCACATAGGCAGCGTTACCACCGGAAAGGTGGGCACTGTTCCACATGCGCTGCATCACGCTTTCTTGCATGCTTGGTCACCCTCGATTAGGGGAACACCACCGGCGAAAACACCGAGCAAACTTGCAGAAGTCCGAGTGCAGCGACTAAAACAAGCCACTTAGGATCACGCTGATAGTCCGGGTACCAGCCCGGATGCCCCTGCTTGTCTCATTTCTTCAAAATAAGAACCGCCGCTTTGTGAGCGGCTGTTCTGGTTATAGCCAAGACGCGGGTTGAAGCCCGCGCCCTGGCCTTTACGGGTACAACGGTCCTACGGGTACAGCAGCTGAATCAAACGCCGCTTTGCAGCAGCATGTTACGAATGTGACCGATGGCCTTAGTCGGGTTCAGGCCTTTCGGGCAGACGTTGACGCAGTTCATGATCCCGCGGCAGCGGAATACGCTGAACGGGTCATCCAGCGAAGCCAGGCGCTCGGACGTCTTGGTGTCACGGCTGTCTGCCAGGAAGCGGTACGCTTGCAGCAGGGCGGCCGGGCCCAGGAACTTGTCCGGGTTCCACCAGAAGGATGGGCACGAGGTCGAGCAGCAAGCGCACAGGATGCACTCGTACAGACCGTCGAGCTTCTCACGCTCTTCAGGAGTCTGCAGACGCTCGATGGCCGGAGCCGGCGTGTCGTTCTGCAGGAATGGCTTCACCTTCTCGTATTGCTTGTAGAAGATGCTCATATCGACGACCAGGTCACGGATAACCGGCAAACCTGGCAGCGGACGAACGATCAGCTTGTTGCCCTTGACCACGGCCGACAGCGGCGTGATGCAGGCCAGGCCGTTCTTGCCGTTGATGTTCATGCCGTCGGAGCCGCAAACGCCCTCACGGCAGGAACGACGGTAGGAGAAACCTTCGTCCTGTTCCTTGATCAGGGCCAGCACGTCCAGCACCATCAGGTCTTTACCACCGGTATCGACCTGGAAGTCCTGCATGAACGGCGCAGCGTCCTGATCAGGGTTGTAGCGATAAACACTGACTTGCAACATAGCGGTCACCCTTAATAAGTCCGGACTTTTGGTTCGAAAGTCGGAACAGTCTTCGGCGAGAAGTTCACGGCACGCTTGGCGACGCGTTTTTCACCCGGGAAGTACAAGGTGTGGCACAGCCAGTTTTCGTCGTCACGGTCTTCGAAGTCTTCGCGGGCGTGGGCGCCACGGGACTCTTTACGCACTTCTGCGGCGATGGCGGTGGCTTCGGCCACTTCCAGCAGGTTCTGCAACTCCAGCGCTTCGATACGGGCAGTGTTGAACGCCTGCGACTTATCGTTGATCTTCACGTTGGCGATTCGTTCACGCAATTGCGCCAGCTGGGCAATACCCTTCTGCATGTATTCGCCGGTACGGAATACACCGAAGTAGTTCTGCATGCAGTTTTGCAACTCGCGACGCAGGGTCGCCACGTCTTCGCCTTCGGTACGCTCGTTCAGGGCGGACAGACGCGCCAAGGCGGCTTCGATGTTGGCGTCGGTGGCATCGTCATATTCGATACCGTCGGAGAGGGCTTTTTCCAGGTGCAGGCCGGCAGCGCGACCGAAGACCACCAGGTCGAGCAACGAGTTGCCGCCCAGGCGGTTGGCACCGTGGACCGATACGCAAGCCACTTCACCCACTGCGAACAGGCCAGGGATGATTTCGTCCACGCCTTCGGCGTTCTGGGTGATTGCCTGGCCATGAATGTTGGTGGCAACGCCGCCCATCATATAGTGGCAGGTTGGAACCACTGGAACCGGCGCAACGACTGGATCGACGTGAGCGAAGGTCTTGGACAGTTCGCAGATGCCTGGCAGACGGCTGTGCAGCACTTCCTCGCCCAGGTGGTCGAGCTTGAGCATCACGTGGTCGCCATTCGGACCGCAACCGTTGCCAGCGATGATTTCTTTAACCATCGAACGGGCAACCACGTCACGACCGGCAAGGTCCTTGGCGTTCGGAGCATAGCGCTCCATGAAACGCTCGCCGTGCTTGTTGATCAGGTAACCACCTTCGCCACGGCAACCTTCGGTCACCAGTACACCGGCGCCGGCGATGCCGGTCGGGTGGAACTGCCACATTTCGATGTCTTGCACCGGCACGCCAGCGCGCAGGGCCATGCCGACGCCGTCACCGGTGTTGATCAGGGCATTGGTGGTGGATGCGTAGATACGGCCTGCACCGCCGGTCGCCAGTACGGTGGCCTTGGCGCGGATGTAGGTGGTTTCGCCGGTTTCGATGCAGATCGCGATCACACCGACGAAGGCGCCGTCCTGGTTCTTCACCAGGTCAACGGCGTAGTACTCGTTCAGGAACGTGGTACCGGCTTTCAGGTTGCCCTGGTACAGGGTGTGCAGCAGCGCGTGACCGGTACGGTCGGACGCCGCGCAAGTACGCGCAGCCTGGCCGCCCTTGCCGTAGTCCTTGGACTGGCCACCGAATGGACGCTGATAGATACGACCTTGCTCGGTACGCGAGAATGGCATACCCATGTGGTCCAGTTCGAACACCGCGGCCGGGCCTTCCTGACACATGTATTCGATAGCGTCCTGGTCACCGATGTAGTCGGAACCCTTGACGGTATCGTACATGTGCCAGCGCCAGTCATCGTTCGGGTCGGCCGAAGCGATGGCGCAGGTGATGCCGCCCTGGGCGGAAACAGTGTGCGAACGGGTCGGGAAAACCTTGGTGATCACGGCAGTCTTGTGACCGCCCTGTGCCAGCTGCAGCGCTGCGCGCATGCCGGCACCGCCGCCACCAATGATGATAGCGTCGAAAGAAATCGTTGGAATGTTAGCCATGGATCAGATACCCCAGAGAATCTGCACACCCCAGACGAAGTAAGCGAACATCGCAACGCCGCATACTGCCTGGAAGAGGAAACGTACGGCAGTCGCCGACTTGCCGAACGCCATTGGCGTCAGGTAGTCGGTCGCGATGGTCCACATGCCGACCCAGGCGTGAGCGCCTAGTGCGACAAGTGCCAGCAGACTGAAGATACGCATCCAGTTGTTTGCGAACAGTTCATGCCATTGGGCGTAGCCCAGGCCTGGGTTTGCTACGACATATCCGATCAGGAAGATGAAGTAAGCCGCGAGAACGACCGCAGACACACGCTGGGCCATCCAGTCATAGAGGCCCGAACGCGAAAGGTTCGTGACGTTGGTTACCATATCCAAACTCCTGCCAGAACGATTACCACCACGGAAACGGCGATAACGATTTTCGAGCCCAGCTTGCCGCCTTCCAGCGTCTCACCGATGCCCATGTCCATGATCAAGTGGCGCACACCGGCAACCAAGTGATACAGCAAGGCGGACAGGATGCCCCAAATCACTAGCTTGGCTAGCGGACTGGTCAGACACGCTTTCACCTGACCGAAGCCTTCTTCCGAATCGAGCGACTTGTCCAATGCATAAAGCATGATGGCCAGGCTGACGAAGAGGATGACACCGGAAATACGGTGAAGAATGGACGTGTAAGCAGTGACTGGGAGTTTGATGGTCCTTAGGTCTAGGTTTACAGGTCGTTGGCTTTTCACGGCTTTTTTTTCACACTGAAGAGCCCCTAACAATCAGGGCAAAGTTGTTGGGGCGCGCACTGGTCAGGTACTCACCACCCAGGGAGTGACGACCCCCAAGAAAGCAGGCCCAAAAGCCCCTGGCGGTCGGTGGCCGAGTATAGACAGTTAGGCTACTAATGACAACGCGTTCACCTTCCCCTAATAGCGCATTGCACATACGGCGCAAAAGGCGTAAACGGCAGGTAATTTCGCGGAAAAAGTCCGGTTAAAGCCTTCTGGAGCAAGACTTTAGGCAAATTGACATTCGGATTTATCTCACTATAGTGGTGCGGGCCCTGCGTGGGGGGTCTGTCTGATGATTCCAAGCATTAATAGGAGGCCACATGGCTGACAAAAAAGCGCAGTTGATCATCGAGGGCGCAGCCCCCGTCGAGCTGCCCATTTTAACCGGCACCGTTGGTCCCGATGTAATCGACGTACGGGGCCTGACGGCCACGGGCCGTTTCACCTTTGACCCAGGTTTCATGTCGACCGCCTCGTGCGAGTCGAAAATCACCTATATCGACGGCGACAACGGCATCCTGCTGCACCGCGGCTACCCGATCGAGCAACTGGCTGAAAAATCGGACTACCTGGAAACCTGCTACCTGCTGCTCAATGGCGAGCTGCCAACCGCAGAGCAAAAGGCCCAGTTCGTCAGCACCGTGAAGAACCACACCATGGTTCACGAACAGTTGAAGACCTTCTTCAACGGCTTCCGTCGCGATGCCCACCCGATGGCCGTCATGTGCGGCGTTGTCGGCGCCCTTTCGGCCTTCTACCACGACTCCCTGGACATCAATAACCCCCAGCATCGCGAAATCTCCGCGATCCGCCTGGTGGCGAAGATGCCGACCCTGGCAGCCATGGTCTACAAGTACTCCATGGGCCAGCCCATGATGTACCCGCGCAACGACCTGACCTATGCAGAGAACTTCCTGCATATGATGTTCAACACCCCGTGCGAGATCAAACCGATCAGCCCGGTGCTCGCCAAGGCCATGGACCGGATCTTCATCCTCCATGCCGACCACGAGCAGAACGCCTCCACGTCCACCGTGCGCCTGGCGGGTTCCTCGGGCGCCAACCCGTTCGCCTGTATCGCCGCCGGTATCGCCGCACTCTGGGGCCCAGCCCACGGCGGTGCCAACGAAGCGGTACTGACCATGCTCGATGAAATCGGCGATGTCTCGAACATCGACAAGTTCATCGCCAAGGCCAAGGACAAGAACGATCCGTTCAAGCTGATGGGCTTCGGTCACCGGGTCTACAAGAACCGCGACCCTCGCGCCACCGTGATGAAGCAGACCTGCGACGAAGTGCTCAAGGAACTGGGAATCACGAACGATCCGCAACTCGAACTGGCCATGCGCCTGGAAGAGATCGCCCTGACCGACCCGTACTTCATCGAGCGCTCGCTGTACCCGAACGTCGACTTCTACTCGGGGATCATCCTCAAGGCGATCGGCATTCCAACCAGCATGTTCACCGTGATCTTCGCCCTGGCGCGGACCGTGGGCTGGATCTCCCACTGGAAGGAAATGCTCTCCAGCCCGTACAAGATCGGCCGCCCACGCCAGCTGTACACCGGCTACGAGTCGCGTGATATCACCAAGCTGGAAGATCGCAAGTAAGACCTGCCTTTGCAACAAGGTCTCAAGCTGCACCGAAACGGCCCCTGCTTCTTATATAAGAGCGGGGGCTGTTTTGTTTGTGCCTCTTTTCATCTGATCCAGAAGCGGCATTGATAGGCCCGACGCCATCGCGAGCAAGCTCGCGATGGCGGCAGCCCTGCCCCCCCTTAAACCCGGCACAAAAAAATACCCCAGCCTCTCGACCGGGGTATTTCTTCAAGCACTACGCTTACAACTTACCGTATCAGTGGTTAACCGCCCCACTCGCCCCCAAACCAGTCTGCGAACGCACGAACTGCGGGAAGAACAGCGCCCGCTCGTTTGCACCTTCAGCCGACTTGTCGGTAATGGAGAAGAACCAGATGCCGACGAAGGCGATGGCCATCGAGAACAGCGCAGGGTATTCATACGGGAAGATCGCCTTCTCGTGACCCATGATCTGCACCCAGATGGTCGGGCCGAGGATCATCAGGCCCACGGCACTGACCAGGCCCAGCCAGCCGCCAATCATGGCGCCACGGGTAGTCAGCTTCTTCCAGTACATCGAAAGCAGCAGTACCGGGAAGTTGCAGCTCGCCGCGATGGAGAACGCCAGGCCGACCATGAACGCGATGTTCTGCTTCTCGAACAGGATACCCAGGGTGATCGCCAGCACCGCCAGGGCAATGGTGGTGATTTTCGAGACGCGGATCTCATCCTTCTCGTTGACCCTGCCTTTCCTGATCACGCTGGCATACAGGTCATGGGACACCGCCGAGGCACCGGCCAGGGTCAGGCCCGCCACTACCGCCAGGATGGTGGCAAAGGCTACCGCCGAGATGAAGCCGAGGAAGATGCTGCCGCCCACGGCATTGGCCAGGTGCACCGCCGCCATGTTGTTACCGCCGAGCAAGGCACCTGCCGCGTCCTTGAAGGCCGGGTTGGTGCTGACCAGCAGGATCGCGCCGAAGCCGATGATGAAGGTCAGGATGTAGAAGTAACCGATGAAGCCGGTGGCATACAGCACGCTCTTGCGCGCTTCCTTGGCGTCGCTCACGGTGAAGAAGCGCATCAGGATGTGTGGCAGGCCAGCGGTACCGAACATCAGCGCCAGACCGAGGGAGAAGGCCGAGATCGGATCCTTCACCAGGCCGCCAGGGCTCATGATCGCCTCACCCTTAGGGTGAACCTTGACCGCTTCGGCAAACAGCATGTTGAAGTCAAAGTTGACGTGCTTCATCACCATCAGCGCCATGAACGAAGCACCCGACAGCAACAGCACCGCCTTGATGATCTGTACCCAGGTGGTGGCCAGCATGCCGCCGAACAACACGTAGAGGCACATCAGGATGCCCACCAGGATCACCGCAACGTGGTAGTCCAGGCCGAACAGCAGCTGGATCAGCTTGCCGGCACCGACCATTTGCGCGATCAGGTAGAACGCCACCACCACCAGCGAGCCGCTGGCGGACAGACTGCGGATCTGGGTTTGCCCGAGGCGATAGGACGCCACGTCGGCAAAAGTGTATTTACCCAGGTTACGCAGGCGCTCAGCGATCAGGAACAGAATGATCGGCCAGCCCACCAGGAACCCGATGGAGTAGATCAGACCGTCATAACCGGAGGTGAACACCAGCGCGGAAATGCCCAGGAAAGACGCCGCCGACATGTAGTCGCCAGCAATTGCCAGGCCGTTCTGGAAGCCGGTGATCTTGCCGCCGGCCGCATAGTAGTCGGCCGCCGAGTTGTTTTTCTTGGACGCCCAGTAGGTGATGTACAAAGTCGCGCCGACGAAGGCAACGAACATCAGGATCGCCGCGACGTTAAGGGGTTGCTTCTGCACGGCACCGGTCAGGGCTTCAGCCGCCCAGGCGCCCGGGGCGAACGCTGCGATGCTCAATAGGGCCAATAGACGCCGGATCATTGCTGAGCCTCCTTGAGAATCGCATTGTTCAGGTCGTCGAACTCGCCGTTGGCGCGCCGTACGTAGATTGCAGTCAGAACGAAAGCCGAGAGAATCAGGCCGACACCGATGGGAATACCCCAGGTCATGGTGGACTCAGGCGTGATCTTGGCCCCGAGAATGTGTGGCCCGTAGGCGATCAGAAGAATGAAGCCGGAATACAACCCAAGCATGATCGCCGAGAGAATCCAGGCGAACTTTTCTCTTTTTCGAACCAGCTCCTTGAAGCGCGGGCTGTTTTGAATCGAGAGGTAAATGCTGTCGTTCATTGTTTTTATCCTCGCAGCACAGATTTAATTGGAACAGCCCTACTCTATGCGGCTCAAGGCCAGGTTCCAGACGACCTTAGTATTAGAACGACATGACGCTTTACCAGTTTCCCGCGTTTACTTGTGCCCCCCTATGGGAGCGAGCCCCTGTGGGAGCAAGGCTTGCCCGCGATGCAGGCACCTCGATTGAACTTGAGACCTAGGCGATGCTATCGCGGGCAAGCCTTGCTCCCACAGACCTTGCTCCCACCGGGCTCGGTGTAGAACTCAGGAATTGCGGGCACAAAAAAACCGCATGACACAACGCCATGCGGTTTTCGAGCCAGCTAAACCCGGTGAGTTACTTGCCGGTCCACTCTTTTACACGGTCCGGGTGCTTGGCGACCCAGTCCTTGGCCGCTGCGTCCGGCTTAGCCCCTTCCTGGATCGCCAGCATGACTTCGCCGATCTCGTCTTTCGAAGCCCACTGGAACTTCTTCAGGAACTCGGCCACTTCCGGCGCCTTCGCGCCCAGCTCCTTGCTGCCGATGCTGTTTACAGTCTCAGCCGCGCCGTAGACGCCTTTCGGGTCTTCCAGGAAGCGCAGTTTCCACTTGGCGAACATCCAGTGCGGCACCCAACCGGTGACCGCGATGGATTCGTTTTTCTTCTCGGCACGGGTCAGCTCGGCAATCATGCCGGCACCGGAACTGGCCTTGAGTTGATAACCGGTCAGGTCGTAGTCCTTGATTGCCTGTTCGGTCTTGAGCATCACGCCTGAACCGGCATCGATGCCGACGATGCGCTTCTTGAAGGAGTCGTCGGTCTTGAGATCTTCGAGCGACTTGGCCTTGACGTACTCCGGCACGATCAGGCCGATTTTGGCGTCCTTGAAGTTCGGGCCATAATCGACCACTTGGTCCTTGTTCTTGGTCCAATAATCGCCGTGAGTCACCGGCAGCCAAGCCGAAAGCATCGCGTCGAGTTTGCCGGTGGCCACGCCTTGCCACATGATCCCGGTCGCGACCGCTTGCAGCTTCACGTCATAACCGAGTTTCTGCTTGATCACTTCGGCGGCCACGTGAGTGGTCGCGACGCTGTCGGACCAGCCGTCAACGTAACCGATGCTCAGGGTTTTGGTTTCGGCGCTAGCCAGTGTGGAGCTGATCGCCAGTACCAGTGCGGCACCTGCGCCCAAGAGTCGTCGCATCTTCATCGTTACTTCCCCGAAAGTGCTGCGCCCGGCGGATGCCGAGCGGCGTCAACGTATAGTTATGGTGGCAGCGCCCCCATCACGCCCGCTTAGAAACCGGCTCGAACGTCAGTGGAGTACTGACCTGTCGATCATCAACCCGCGCCGATCTGGAACCTGCTCTGCCTGCGACGTCGAGGCAACGAGAAACGACATCAGAACGCCAGCTCTCAGTTCCGGGCATTTGTAGCTCCATCACACATGAGATTTAGCAGTCAAATCCGGCAAACGCCAGATAACTAGCCGCCAGCACGCACGACCGTGTATCGTCCCGCTACTATCGCACCCCGTCCGTGCCTGTTTTGTGCCCGTCATGGCACTTGGCTCCGCTTCGGTGGTCATAGCCTGCGAACCTCATTCGGCACCTTCCTCTAAGGGATCCAGTCATGCTCCGTTCCTTGCGCTTCGCTGCCCTTCTCGGCGGCCTTATCCTGAGTGCGTCCGCGCTGGCGGCAGACATTGACGCCGCCAGCTATGGCTACCCCTTGACCAACCCGTTCGAAGCGACCATCGCCACCACTCCGCCGGACCTGCGCCCGGAGCTGCCGCTGATCGAAGACATCAATCAGGCGGACCACAGCCTGACCCTGCGCCCGGAACGCGAGTTCATCCTGCCGGACAACTTCTGGCCGGTGAAAAGCCTCACTTACCGCATGGCCACCCAGGACAAACCCGCGCCGCTGATCTTCCTCATCGCCGGCACCGGTGCGCGCTTTGACAGTAGCATTAATGAATACCTCAAGCGCCTCTACTACAAGGCCGGCTACCACGTGGTGCAGTTGTCCTCGCCCACCAGCTTCGACTTCATGAGCGCCGCCTCACGCTTTGCCACCCCGGGCATCAGCAAGGAAGACGCCGAAGACATGTACCGGGTGATGCAAGCCGTGCGCGCGCAGAACCCCAAGCTGCCAGTGACCGAGTATTACCTGACCGGCTACAGCCTCGGCGCCCTGGACGCGGCCTTCGTCGCACACCTGGACGAAACCCGGCGCAGCTTCAATTTCAAGAAAGTGCTGTTGCTCAACCCACCGGTGAACCTCTACACCTCGATCACCAACCTGGACAAACTGGTCCAGACCGAGGTCAAGGGCATCAACAGCACCACCACGTTCTACGAACTGGTACTGAACAAGCTGACGCGCTACTTCCAGCAAAAAGGCTACATCGACCTCAACGATGCGCTGCTCTATGACTTCCAGCAGTCCAAGCAACACTTGAGCAACGAGCAGATGGCCATGCTGATCGGCACCTCGTTCCGTTTCTCGGCGGCCGACATCGCGTTCACTTCGGACCTGATCAATCGGCGCGGGCTGATCATCCCGCCCAAGTTCCCGATTACCGAAAGCACCAGCCTGACGCCGTTCCTCAAGCGTGCACTGCAATGCGATTTCGACTGTTACCTCACCGAGCAGGTGATTCCGATGTGGCGCGCGCGCACTGACGGCGGCAGCCTGTTGCAACTGGTCGACCAGGTCAGCCTGTACGCGCTGAAGGATTACCTGCACGACAGCCCGAAGATCTCCGTCATGCACAACGCTGACGACGTGATCCTCGGCCCGGGTGACCTGGGCTTCCTGCGCAAGACCTTTGGCGACCGCTTGACGGTTTATCCACTGGGCGGCCATTGCGGCAACATTAATTACCGCGTCAACAGCGACGCGATGCTGGAGTTCTTCCGTGGCTAAATATCTCCTGCTTATCGCTGCGTTAATGAGTGCTGGCCTGGCCCAGGCCGATAACAGCAAGGCCAATGCGCCTGTGGTGGTGGACTCCGACGGTTTCAAGGAGCCGTTGAGCAAGCTCAAGTTCAACCCGGGGCTGGACCAGCGTGAGTTCGAGCGCTCGACGCTCAATGCCTTGAACGTCTATGACCCGCTGGAATCCTGGAACCGCCGCGTCTACCACTTCAACTACCGCTTCGACCAATGGGTCTTCCTGCCGGTGGTCGATGGCTACCGCTACGTCACGCCCAGCTTCGTGCGCACCGGCGTCAGCAACTTCTTCAACAACCTGGGGGATGTGCCGAACCTGATGAACAGCCTGCTGCAATTCAAGGGCAAGCGTTCGATGGAAACCACAGCGCGCCTGCTGCTCAACACCACCGTCGGCATCGCCGGCCTGTGGGACCCGGCCACCGCCATGGGCCTGCCGCGCCAGAGCGAAGACTTCGGCCAGACCCTGGGCTTCTACGGCGTCCCTGGCGGCGCGTACTTCGTATTGCCGATCTTCGGCCCTTCGAACCTGCGCGACACCTCAGGCTTGTTGGTGGACTACACGGCCGAATCAGCGATCAACTACCTCAATGTCGCCGAAGTCAGCGCCAACCACCCGGAATTGCTGCTTCTGCGCGGCGTCGACAAACGCTACCAGACCAGCTTCCGCTACGGGCAACTGAACTCGCCGTTCGAGTATGAGAAGGTGCGCTACGTGTACACCGAGTCGCGCAAGTTGCAGATTTCCGAGTAATCCTTAAGGCCAACACGCCTGAATCCGGCGTGTTGGCTGCTGTATCCCTGCGCAATGCCCCCTCCCGCCGACCTAATTTCTTCTGGTTCAACTTCGTTTAATGAAGACAACATGTGCGCGATTGCAGCGTCATGAGGTGCTCAACGACAGCAAATGTTCGATTGTGAATTTTTTATTAACATTTTGTGACACGTCGTGTAGGATTGGATCCAAAGAAAGGATGCAATACCGTGTTTAAGATCAAGGATCGATATGAAAAAATTCCTCTCCCCTCGCTGTGCATCACCAGATGCTTCGATCGGCAAACTTCGGTACACGCCTGCGCTTACTAAATAAAGTGACTGAGCACAACTGGCTCAGGAAACACTCTACAGCGCCCGCCCTTCGTTAAACTCCAGACGCTCAAGTCTCGTCGTTTGCGTTTCGTTACCTCATTGTCATGCGCCAAGCATTACATCCAATGTGATTATTTATGCTCGCCTTCCAACTTGTCCGTTTTAAATACTATTTCTCATCGCTGCCATTCTTTATATGGATGCTGTTCATTGGCACCTTTCTGACGCGCGCTACGTCAATGATGGTTTGGCCATTCATTTCGATTGTTCTCTATACGCGGTTCGGTTTCAGCACTTCGACCATCGGCCTGATTCTGACTTGCTCTATCGCCCTCTCTTCGCTGGTCAGCTTCTACAGCGGGTATCTTTCCGACAAGATCGGGCGCCTCAAGATCATCCTGGTCGGTTGCGTAGTGGCGATGGTCTCCTACTTGCTGCTGGGTATCAGCACGCATGCCGAGGGCTACATCGCCGGAACACTGTTGGCCAATCTCTCCTGGGCCCTGGTCAACAATCCAATCAAGACGGTCATCGGTGATGTCATCGAGTCCTGTTCTCTGGTGGAACGTGCCATGCACCTGCGCTATTTCTTTCTCAATGCTGGGGCCGCCGTGGGCCCTTACTTCGGGCTCAAGCTTGGCATTTCCACGGATTCCCTGTCCTTTGTGCTGGTGACGGCCTCCTACCTGGCCCTGCTGGCGGGCGTCATGGTGTTCGGTCGCGGTATTACCCTGAAGGCCATCAACACCACCTCCTTGCGAAGTACCTTGCAGATCCTCTCCCGGGATCATGTGTTCCTCCTGCTCGTGATCAACAACATCGTCATGATGTTCATCTTCGGCAGCTTTGATTCCAGCGTGCCTCAATTGATGGCTTCGCTCGCGTTCGAGGGGTACCTGCCCTTTGTCGCCAATCTGATCGTGCTGCATGCCACCGTGATCGTGCTGCTTCAACTGCCACTGGCCAGGGTTCTGGCACAGGCAACATTAGAGACCAAGATCCATATCGGTTCTGTATTGCTGGTTTTAAGTCAGGCCGGCATGACACTGGCGGCACACTTTTATCAAGTGCAACTATTGTGGTACGGCGCGGTGCTGCTGCTGAGCCTTAGCCAGGCCCTACTGTTTCCATGTTTGAATCTTTTTGTCGACAGCCTGGCACCTCGAAACCTGAGAGGCGCTTACTTTGGCGCCGCGTCGCTTTACAGCATTGGCTTTTCCATGGCGCCCATTGTCGGAGGCTTTTTCATACAAGCGCTGAGCGGAACAGCGCTGTTTGTTTTCCTGACGGTGACCAGTCTCGTCATGGCCTTTACCTTCGCCGCTATTTTCACCCGACTGCACCACCGCAACTTAACTAACGACAAACAGGGAACCCGCAGCACCGGCCAGGAACTCCCTATCGGCCAATAACGCCTGACGCATGCACCCGCCATTCTATTGAGGTCACTCACAATGACATCAGGCCTTTCTGCGCCTTGAAATTATGTTTTTAACTATGCAGCGCTCAACTGGAGTAAGAATGAACAAGGACGACTACGACATTATTTTATGTGGTGCGGGCCCGGCAAACATTTCATTGTTGCCTGACCTCATACAGAAGGAAGATATCCATCGGTGTTTGATTCTGGAGAAATCCAACACCTTGGGCAGCGGTGCGATCGGACAGTACCGCATTACCGCCAACTCTCTGGGCGGCGTTTTCCTGGAAAAGTTCCAGGGCAAGCAGGATGAACTCAGCCGATACATGCGTACCACGGCGGAATGGGCGTATTTCAGCGAACGACGTGACGAGGCGGTCGAGTTGCGCTACGTAGGACAGTTTCTGGAACACATCGGCGCCTTCGTCCAACAGCACAAGACGCTGTACAAGCGCTTCGAAGTATCGACCTTGTCCACCGTCGAAGAAATCCAACTGACCGGCGATGGGCGCTATACCGTGCGCTATACCGTTGACGGCCAAACCCGAGAGGCGCTGTGCAGGAAAGTCATGGTCAACCTGGGTGGACAAGTCAACAACGTCGCCTTGCCACACCCGAATGCCATCAATAGCGACGCCATGCTCAAAGGCCAATATGACGAGCAAATCAAGGCAGGCCAATACCCAAGCATTGCAATTCTGGGCTCATCCCATAGCGCCGTTTCCTGCCTGATCCGCCTGATTGAACAATTGGATTTTCAAGGCCCTATCCAACTGCTGGTCAAGCGTAACTTCAAGCTTTTCTTTGACTCCCCACAAGCGGCACTGGCTCAGGGCTACCCTTTTGTCGATGCGGATGTTTGCCAGGCCAGCCAACGTGTCAATCGCTACTCTGGCCTTCGGTATGACTCGCTCGCGTTTGCTCGCAAGATCCAACGGGGAGAAATCCCCAACCTGACCGTTGTGAACATCAGCGCCGAGGGTCCCGAGACACTGCGCAAGCGCCTTGAATCGGTCGATCTGACGATCAAATGCACCGGTTTCAGCGCAACGCCAGTCCGACTGCTCGATATCGACGGCTCCCCTATCACGCTGCGCCAGGACGCCCACGGCCTGATCGTGGATCACCGGCTGAATCCCACCACGATATCGGATCGAACGCTAGAGAACTTCCACGCCTTCGGCTTGGGCGCCGGCATCAAGACCGGGGGTGACAGCGGCGGCGAGGAAAGCTTCAGCGGCCGGATAGACGGCGTGTGGATTTACCAGCACGTGGTGCCCCGACTCGCTTTTCATTAATAAGGACATTCAATGAACACTGGAACAGCCATTATTCTCTGCGCCGGACGCGGCAGCCGCTTGGCCAATCGCACCCGTCATATGCCCAAACCTCTGGTCAAGACCAACGACATCGCATTTATAGATAACGCGTTGAGCAATCTTCAACTGCATGGCGTCAAGCGGGTCGTGGTGGTAGTGGGTTATCAAGCCGAGATCATTACCGGGCACCTGAACAGCCTGGAGACCCTGCTGGATATCGAGTATGTGAATAACCCGGACTGGGAGACGACCAACAACATCTATTCGTTGTATCTGGCTCGCCAACACATCGGTCAGGACACACTCATCGTTGAAGGTGACATCTTTTTCTCCGAAGCCTGCCTGGAAAAACTGCTGCGAACGTCAAGCGATCTGGTTGCACTGGTCTCGCCGCTGGGGAAAAACATGGAGGGTACCTACGCCAACCTTTATGAGGGACAGCTCCAGAGTTTCGGCTCGACTAAAGATAGCGGTCATCAGGCGCAGGAGGAACAGTACAAGACCGTCAACTTATATCGGATAGGCTCCCCGCTGTTCGCCCAACACGTGCGCGAGCAACTCGAAGCCGAGGTTGCAGAAGGCAACCTGAACGCCTATTACGAAGACGTTTTCAAACAAGCATGCAAGACCGGAAAGTGGGACATCGAGGCCGCGGTGGTGCCTTCGACCGAATGGTACGAGGTCGACAACTATTATGACCTGACAGTGTGCAATTACATTTCCAGTCGGGATCGCCTAGCGTTTCTCCAGAGCCGCCACGGTGGCTACTGGCGCTACCCGGTCCTCGATTTCGCCCTGATCTATAATTTCCACTTTCCCCCCCAGCAGATGAAAGACCGGATCAAGGAAAACTTCGACGATATTCTCCTCAACTATCCTGGCGGCCGGAAACTCATTGAAGAGTCGCTGAGCGAATTCATAAGCGTCCCCGCCCGACACCTTTGCGTGGCCAATGGCGCAGCGGAAATCATCAAATTATTGCCCTCTGTGTATCCAGGCAAAGTGTTGGTCACTGTTCCGTCCTTCAACGAATACGCCAATGTTTTCGGTGAGGAGCGCACGCTCAGTCATCACACCCAGGCAGACCAAGGCTTCAATATCGATCTGGATGCCTTGTTGCAGACCTGTAGGAAAGAGCGCCCATCGGTCGTCGTCATCGAGTCGCCGAACAATCCGACCGGCTGCCTCACGCCAGCCGCAGCGCTCTCGGAACTGGCGAGCCAACTGGCTGAACTGGATATCGCGCTGATTGTCGACGAGTCGTTCCTGGACTTTTCGCCCAGCGCCGCAAACACCCTGCTGTCTTCGCTGGACCAGCACGCGAACCTTGTCGTTATTCGCAGCATGAGCAAGACATTCGGCATCGGGGGGATCCGTATCGGTTACCTCGCCAGTGCAAATCACGGCTTATTGGCACAGATCAACTCGCTACTGCCCATTTGGAATCTCAATGGCTTTGCCGAGGAAGTGTTGCTGCATCTGCCGCAATACAAACAGGAATACCTGGACAGCTGCCAGCAGGTCATCCGTGACACCCAGGCATTGCGCCAGGCGCTGGACGAAATCGAAGGCATCACAGCTTTTGCAACCGACTCCAACTTTGTGTATTGCCAGACCGAGCAGGTCCCGGCTCAAACCTTGTGCCGCCTTTTGCTTGAGCACAACCTTTACGTCAAGGAATGCTCTGGCAAGCGCAACACCGACTCAGACCACTACCTGAGAATTTCCTGCCGCACCCGCCAGGAAAACGCCCAACTCATAAGCGCCTTGAAATCGACCATGCAGGCACTGACGACACCGAGAAGTACACGCATGAAGAAGGAACTGTCCCATGCCTAAAAATGTAGTGATCTGCGGTAAGGGTGAACTGGCGATTTTTGCCTGTGAATACTTCAATGCCTCGTCCGAACACATCGTCGCTTATGTGGTTGCGGATCCGTTCGAGCCAGTGAGCAGCGAGCTCACGTTGATCCAGTACTGCCGTAACAAGAACATTCCCCTCATTGAAAGCGGCAAGATAGAAGACTTGCCTGGCTACAAGGAAGGTCTCTTTTCATGCGACCTGTGCCTGGTGATCTTCCACAAACGAATACTGCCTCGGGCCTACATCGACTGCTGCAAGCGCATCGTCAACCTGCACTTGTCGTACCTGCCCCATTATCGTGGGGTGCGGCCCGTCAACTGGGCGTTAAAGAACAACGAGCACCAACATGGGGTGACCCTTCATGAAATCAATGAAGGCATCGACGACGGCCCGATTCTCAACCAGGTGTCGTTCTGTATTTACCCGGAGTTCGAAGAAGTCATCGACACCTACAATCGGGCAATCGGCTACGCCCGCCAGTTGCTGATCGACACGCTGCCGTTGCTCGACAGGATTATCCCTGTTGAGCAACGTCACGAAGAGATGAGCATCTATTTCGAGAAGGATAACGCCCGATTGGAAGAACGGATGACGTTCACCCGCGAGCAGTCGCTGAAAATGCTTGGCCGACGTTGATCTACCGTGCCGAGCCACAGCCCTTGGTTGTGGCTCGGCAGCCTATTCGAGGAACACCATGTATTCATTGATTGCTACGGACCTGGACGGAACCTTGCTGATGCCCGGCGATACGCTGGGCAACTACACCCGGACGGTGATGCGCCATCTTTACGATGCCGGCCTGCATGTGGTGTTGGCAACAGGTCGCCAACAGGCCGACGTCGAGACGTTGCTCGACGACAGCTCGCCTCCCTTGCACCTGATCACCTCCAACGGCGCCAAGATCAGCAGCGCCTGTGGCGGATTGATGCGTTGCGAAGCGCTGCCTGACGACGTTGTCCAAGGGCTGATTGAAGAAGCCCGCCACAGCCCTGACCTGATCATCAACCTGTACGGTCCTTGCGGCTGGTTAATCGGCTGTGAGCATGATGCCAGCGACTTTAATCGCAACCCGCATTTCCAACCGACCGTGATCCGACCCGACACGTGGCCCACGGAAAACGTCGAAAAGGTGTTTTTCTTTCAGAAGGAAAAAGATCGCCAGGCTTTACTGGCTTTGCAGAAGCGGCTGGAGCGGAAATTCGGAAACCGCATCAGCACGGTGTTCTCGTTTACCTGGTGCCTGGAAGTCATGGCCAGCGACGTTTGCAAGGGCCACGCCCTGAAACAGCTGGCCGCGTTTCTTGATGTCCCCATTGGCGCGTGCATCGCCTTTGGTGACGGCATGAATGACATTGGCATGCTCTCAGTGGCAGGCAAGGCGGTCATCATGGGAACCGCTCATCAAGACGTCACCCAGGCGCTGCCTGATGCGCAGATCATTGGCGCCTGCTGTGACGAAGCCGTGGCCCGATACCTCTCGAAACATGTGCTGCTGCCAATTCAATCGGTAACGCAATCCTGAGGTTCAGGATCGTACCGCTTTCCAAAGCTTGGCCACGGCCATGACGCCCAGCAACACCACGCCACCGACGACAATGCCCGCCACCGCATTGAGCAACATCGGCACGATAAACCCGGCACCGCCGACACTGGCAGCCACGCCTTCGATCCAGTGATGCACCACCGGCACGCCATGGGTCAGGATGCCACCGCCCACCAGGAACATCGCCGCCGTGCCGATCACCGACAGACTTTTCATCATGTAGGGCGCTGCACTCAGGATGGCGCCGCCGATGCTTTTGGCGGCCTGCCCTGGTTTCTGGGTCAACCAAAGCCCCAGGTCATCGAGCTTGACGATGCCGGCCACCAGGCCATAGACGCCAATGGTCATGACGATGGCGATGCCCGACAGGACGATCACCTGCTGGGTCAGTGCGGCGTCGGCAACGGTGCCGAGGGTGATGGCGATGATTTCCGCCGACAGGATGAAGTCGGTGCGTACCGCACCCTTGATCTTGTCCTTTTCAAAGGCCACCAGATCGACCGCCGGATCCGCCACGGCCTCGACCAGTTGCGCATGTTCAGCCTGGTCTTCGGCCGGGCTGTGGAGGAACTTGTGGGCCAGCTTTTCGAACCCTTCGAAACACAGGTAGGCGCCACCCACCATCAACAACGGCGTCACCAGCCAGGGCACGAAGGCGCTGATCGCCAGCGCCGACGGCACCAGGATCAACTTGTTGATAAACGAACCCTTGGCCACTGCCCAGACTACCGGCAGCTCCCGCTCGGCACGCACACCCGAGACTTGCTGGGCATTGAGCGCCAGGTCATCGCCGAGCACGCCGGCGGTTTTCTTGGCGGCCATCTTGGTCATCAGCGCGACATCGTCGAGCACGGTGGCGATATCGTCGATCAGTACCAGCAAACTGCTTCCAGCCATGGAGTGGGCTCCTTGAATAATAATGCCGTGCAGCATACCGCGAGCCGCGGCGCCTTGGGCATTCTTGAGCGCCGCGCGAGGCCGGTGCTACCATGCGCCACCGCCAGAACAGGCAAGGAACCCCTGGGTTTATGAGCACTATCCGCGAGCGCAACAAAGAATTGATCCTGCGTGCCGCCAGCGAAGAGTTTGCCGACAAGGGCTTCGCCGCGACCAAGACCAGCGACATCGCGGCCAAGGCGGGCCTGCCCAAACCCAACGTCTACTACTACTTCAAATCCAAGGAAAACCTCTACCGCGAGGTACTGGAAAGCATTATCGAGCCGATCCTCCAGGCCTCGACACCGTTCAACGCCGACGGCGTGCCCGGCGAGGTACTGAGTCATTACATCCGCTCCAAGATCCGCATTTCCCGCGACCTGCCCTTCGCCTCGAAAGTCTTCGCCAGCGAAATCATGCACGGCGCCCCCCACCTGAGCCCCGACCTGGTGGAACAACTCAACGCCCAGGCCCGGCACAACATCGACTGCATCCAGACCTGGATCGACCGTGGCCAGATCGCCCCCATCGACCCCAACCACCTGATGTTCAGCATCTGGGCCGCCACCCAGACCTATGCCGATTTCGACTGGCAGATCAGCGCCGTGACCGGCAAGGCCAAGCTGGATGAAGCGGATTACGAAGCGGCGGCGCAGACGATTATTCGGTTGGTGTTGAAGGGATGTGAGCCAGACTGAAGGCCGAGTCGCCTTCAATCGCAGCAAGCCCGCTCCCACACTGGGTTTGCGGTATTTAGACATTATGTGTCCAGCATCAAATCTGTGTGCGAGCTTGCTCGCGATGGCGCCAGTCAATTCACCAAAAAATCAAGCAACCACCCCCACATCCGCCCTCAACCGCAGCGCCTCCACCGCCCTGACCGCCACCTGCTCATCCACATCCGAAACATCACCACTGACCCCCATCGCCCCCAGCACCTTCCCATCCTGATCCCTGATCAATACCCCACCCGGGGCCGGTACCACGTTGCCCTGTCCTAACCCATTCAAAGCGGCAAAGAACGCCGGGCGTTGCTGGGCGTCCTGGGCGAGCAGGCGCGAGCCTTTACCCAGGGCGATGGCGCCCCAGGCCTTGCCGATGGCGATCTGCGGGCGAAGCAGGCTGGCGCCGTCTTCGCGCTGCAAGGCAACCAGGTGCCCGCCGCTGTCCAGGACCGCGACGGCCAGGGGTGCAGCGCTGATTTCACGACCGACGGCAAGGGCTTGCCCGGCCAGGTTAACGGCGATTTTCAAGGTTAGAACGCTCATGGGTACTGTCCTTCTTCTGTTATGGGAGAACCTTTCGGGCTTCACTTTCAGCAAAACCGAACACAACAAATAGAACACAACAATACATGTTTTTGTATACAATAATTTCTCAAAAGGCACTTTAATCGATGAAGACCGCAGCAAAACCTGGCCTTCCGACGAATGAAACAGATGCTTGAGGAAATGGATTGACCTGCGCCATTTCCCGTGAATACACTCTTCACACAGCCACTTGTATACAATTACAAAACGTAAGAGGCACAAATAATGAGCAAAATGAGAGCAATCGAAGCCGCCGTTCTGGTAATGCGCCGTGAAGGCGTGGACACCGCCTTCGGTATCCCGGGTGCCGCGATCAACCCGCTGTACTCCGCCCTGCAGAAGGTGGGTGGCATCGATCACGTCCTTGCTCGCCATGTTGAAGGCGCCTCCCACATGGCCGAGGGCTACACCCGCACCAAGGCCGGCAATATCGGTGTGTGCATCGGCACCTCGGGCCCGGCCGGCACCGACATGGTGACAGGGCTCTACAGCGCCTCGGCCGACTCGATCCCGATCCTGTGCATCACCGGGCAAGCCCCTCGCGCCC
This sequence comes from Pseudomonas sp. NFACC05-1, assembly GCF_900100135.1. NCBI lineage: Bacteria > Pseudomonadati > Pseudomonadota > Gammaproteobacteria > Pseudomonadales > Pseudomonadaceae > Pseudomonas > Pseudomonas sp. NFACC05-1. The sequence goes on from NZ_FMTR01000024.1 coordinate 64,679, forward strand.
GTCTGCACAAGGAAGACTTCCAGGCTGTGGATATCACCAGCATCGTCAAACCCGTGACCAAGTGGGCAACCACCGTGCTCGAGCCGGGCCAGGTGCCGTATGCCTTCCAGAAGGCGTTCTTCGAGATGCGCTCCGGCCGTCCGGGCCCGGTGCTGATCGACCTGCCGTTCGACGTGCAGATGGCCGAGATCGAATTCGACATCGACGCCTACCAGCCACTGCCCCTGGCCAAACCCGCGGCCAACCGCGTGCAGATCGAGAAAGCCCTGGCGATGCTCAATCAGGCTGAGCGTCCATTGCTGGTGGCTGGCGGCGGCATCATCAACGCCGATGCCAGCGAACTGCTGGTGGCGTTCGCCGAACTGACTGGCATCCCCGTTATCCCAACCTTGATGGGCTGGGGCACCATCCCCGACGATCACCCGCTGATGGTCGGCATGGTCGGCCTGCAAACCTCCCATCGCTATGGCAACGCAACCTTGCTCAAGTCGGACGTGGTGCTGGGCATCGGCAACCGCTGGGCCAACCGTCACACCGGTTCGGTGGATGTCTATACCGGAGGCCGCACGTTCATTCACGTGGACATCGAGCCGACCCAGATCGGCCGCGTGTTCACTCCCGACCTGGGCATCGTTTCCGATGCCGCCTCGGCCCTGACGGTGTTCATCGAAGTGGCCCGTGAATGGCAAGCCGCCGGCAAGCTGAAAAACCGCGATGCCTGGTTGCAAGACTGCCAGCAACGCAAGGCCAGCCTGCAACGCAAGACGCACTTCGACAACGTGCCGGTCAAGCCACAGCGTGTGTACGAAGAAATGAACCAGGTATTCGGCAAGGACACCTGCTACGTCAGCACCATTGGCCTGTCACAGATCGCCGGGGCGCAGTTCCTCCACGTCTACAAGCCACGCCATTGGATCAACTGTGGCCAGGCCGGTCCTTTGGGCTGGACCATTCCGGCCGCGCTGGGGGTGGTCAAGGCCGATCCGAGCCGCAAGGTCGTGGCGCTGTCGGGCGACTATGACTTCCAGTTCATGATCGAAGAGCTGGCGGTGGGTGCGCAGTTCAAGCTGCCGTACATCCATGTGGTGGTGAACAACTCTTACCTGGGGCTGATCCGCCAGGCCCAGCGCGGGTTCGACATGGATTACTGCGTGCAGCTGTCCTTCGACAACCTCAACGCACCGGAGCTCAACGGCTATGGCGTGGACCACATTGCCGTGGCCGAAGGCCTGGGGTGCAAGGCGCTACGGGTGTTCGAACCGAGTCAGATCGCACCGGCACTGCGCCAGGCCGAGAAAATGATCGAGGAGTTCAAGGTGCCGGTGATCGTCGAGATTATCCTGGAGCGGGTGACTAACATTTCCATGGGCACCGAGATCAACGCCGTCAATGAGTTTGAAGATCTGGCGTTGGTGGGCAACGATGCACCGACCGCCATTTCGTTGCTCGACTAGTACTGAGGCCTTCACAGGCAATACTGTTCATCAAGGAAATCACCGGACCTGTGGCGAGGGAGCTTGCTCCCGCTGGCTGCGCAGCAGCCCATTTTGTGAGTGCTTCGCACTCGAGCGGGAGCAAGCTCCCTCGCCACAAGGGGCCTCTACTCGTCCATAGGAGACTGTCATGCCGCGTTTCGCCGCCAACCTGTCCATGCTGTTCACCGAGCAGGATTTCCTCGCCCGTTTCGAAGCCGCCGCCAAGGCCGGGTTCAGTGGCGTCGAATACCTGTTCCCCTACGACTACAGCTCCTCCGAACTCAAGGCCCTGCTCGACGCCAACGGCCTGACCCAGGTGCTGTTCAACCTGCCGGCCGGTGACTGGGCCAAGGGCGAGCGCGGCATTGCCTGCCTGCCGGACCGGGTCGAGGAATTCCGCGCCGGTGTCGACCTGGCCATCGCCTACGCCCAGGTGCTGGGCAACACCCAGGTCAACTGCCTGTCGGGGATTCGCCCGCAGAACTGCAGTGAAACCCTGGTGGAAAAAACCTTCGTCGCCAACCTGAAATACGCTGCCGAGAAGCTGCAGGCCAAAGGCATCAAGCTGGTGATGGAAGCCATCAACACCCGCGACATTCCCGGCTTCTACCTGAACAACACTGCCCAGGCCCTGTCGATCCGCGAGCAGGTGGGCAGCGCCAACCTGTTCCTGCAATACGACATCTACCACATGCAGATCATGGAAGGTGACCTGGCCCGGACCCTGTCGGCGCACCTGGGCGAGATCAACCACGTGCAACTGGCGGACAACCCGGGGCGCAACGAGCCGGGTACAGGCGAGATCAACTACCGCTTCCTGTTCGAACACCTGGACCGCATCGGCTACCAGGGTTGGATCGGCTGTGAATACAAGCCGCTGACCACCACCGAAGCCGGCCTGGGCTGGCTTAAAACCCATAACGTGATCTGATCCCGCGCGAGCTTTTGTGGCGAGGGAGCTTGCTCCCGCTCGGCTGCGAAGCAGATGCATGATTTTACCCGGCACGATTTCTGGGACCGCTTCGCGCCCCAGCGGGAGCAAGCTCCCTCGCCACAGGGACACCGAACCCAGAGACACCGGGACATCTAACAACAAGAGGATTTTTTTCATGGCTAAAATCGGATTCATCGGCACCGGCATCATGGGCCACCCCATGGCCCTGAACCTGCAAAAGGCCGGGCACAACCTGTTCCTGTCCCAGCACCACGACGCGGCCCCGGCCGACCTGCTGGCCGGTGGCGCGGTGGCTTTGGCCAACCCGAAGGAAGTGGCCCAGGAAGCCGAGTTCATCATCGTCATGGTCCCGGACACCCCGCAGGTCGACGACGTGCTGTTCCGCACCGACGGCGTGGCGGCGGGCGTGGGCGCGGGCAAGGTGGTGATCGACATGAGCTCGATCTCCCCCACAGCCACCAAGGCCTTCGCGGCGAAGATCAATGAAAAAGGCGCGCAGTACCTCGATGCCCCGGTCTCCGGTGGTGAAGTCGGTGCCAAGGCTGCGACGCTGAGCATCATGGTCGGTGGCGACAGCAACGCCTTCGAGCGAGCCTTGCCGCTGTTCCAGGCCATGGGCAAGAACATCACTCTGGTGGGCGGCAACGGCGATGGCCAGACCGCCAAAGTGGCGAACCAGATCATCGTCGCCCTGAACATCCAGGCGGTGGCCGAAGCGTTGCTGTTCGCCTCGAAAAACGGTGCCGACCCGGCCAAGGTCCGTGAAGCGCTGATGGGCGGTTTCGCTTCGTCGAAGATCCTCGAAGTGCACGGCGAACGCATGATCAAGGGCACCTTCGACCCGGGCTTTCGCATCAGCCTGCACCAGAAGGACCTGAACCTGGCCCTGCAAGGCGCCAGGGAACTGAACATCAACCTGCCCAACACCGCCAATGCCCAGCAAATGTTCAGCACCTGCGCGGCCATCGGTGGCAGCAACTGGGATCACTCGGCGTTGATCAAGGGGTTGGAGCATATGGCCAATTTCTCCATTCGCGACAAATAAGCCCTGCATTCCCCTTGTGGGAGCGAGCTTGCTCGCTCCCACAGATAACCGAGTCGCTTCAGCCAATAATAAAAACCGGGAGCCCGCCATGTCGGTCGATCCGCAACAACTGCTGCGCGAGCTGTTTGCCACAGCCATCGACGCGGCCCATCCGCAACACGTCCTTGAACGCTACCTGCCCGGCGATCGCAGCGGCCGGGTGATCGTCATCGGTGCCGGCAAGGCCGCGGCGGCCATGGCGCAAGTGGTCGAGCGCTGCTGGCAAGGCGAAGTGTCTGGCCTGGTGGTGACCCGCTACGGCCATGGCGCGCCCTGTCAGAAAATCGAAGTAGTGGAAGCCGCCCACCCGGTGCCTGACGCCGCCGGCTTGGCCGTGGCCCAGCGGGTGCTGGAAATGGTCAGCAACCTCAGCGAAGACGACCGGGTAATCTTCCTGCTGTCCGGCGGCGGTTCTGCCCTGCTGGCCCTGCCCGCCGAAGGCATCACCCTGGCCGACAAGCAATCGATCAACAAAGCCCTGCTCAAATCCGGCGCGACCATCGGCGAGATGAATTGCGTGCGCAAGCATCTCTCGGCGATCAAGGGCGGGCGCCTGGGCAAGGCCTGCTGGCCGGCGACGGTGTACACCTACGCGATTTCCGACGTCCCCGGGGATCTTGCCACGGTCATCGCCTCCGGCCCCACCGTGGCCGACCCCAGCACCTCGGCCGAAGCCCTGGCGATTCTCCAACGCTACCAGATCGAGGTGCCGCCCTCGGTCCGCAACTGGTTGCACAACCCTGCATCGGAAACCGTCAAGCCCGGCGACCCGAGCCTGGCCCGCAGCCACTTCCAATTGATCGCCCGCCCCCAGCAATCCCTGGAAGCGGCAGCGGTAAAGGCGCGCCAGGCCGGCTTCAGCCCGTTGATCCTCGGCGACCTGGAAGGCGAATCCCGGGAGGTGGCGAAAGTCCACGCCGGCATTGCCCGGCAAATCGCCCTGCACGGCCAGCCGCTGGCAGCACCGTGTGTGATCCTCTCCGGTGGCGAAACCACCGTCACCGTGCGCGGCAATGGCCGGGGCGGGCGCAATGCAGAATTCCTGCTGAGCCTGACCGAGAGCCTCAAGGGTCATCCTGGCATCTATGCGCTGGCCGGCGACACCGACGGCATCGACGGCTCCGAAGACAACGCCGGCGCCCTCATGACCCCGGACAGTTATCGCCGCGCCGCGGCGCTGGGCCTGTGCGCCAGCGACGAGTTGGACAACAACAATGGCTACGGCTACTTCGCCGCCCTGGATGCGCTGATCGTCACCGAACCAACCCGCACCAACGTCAACGACCTTCGCGCCATCCTGATCCTCGAGACCCCCAAACATGACGCCTGATAAGGCCCGAAGCTGCGGGTCGGCCGATTCGCTGCGCATTGAGACGTTGATCTGATTTTCTGTGGCGAGGGAGCTTGCTCCCGCTGGGCTGCGCAGCGGCCCCTCTTTTTGACGGTTGCTACGCAACCGAGCGGGAGCAAGCGCCCTCGCCACAGTGCTCTCTTATCTGCGATCCATCATGCCCAACCATTTCTCCAACACCCACTGCCCCGACTGGGCCACCGCCCTGCTCAACGGCTTCAGCCAAGTCTTCCTCCAACGCCATCCGTTGTGCGGCCTGCTGTGCCTGCTGGCGATCCTGCTCACTGCGCCGACCCTGTTCGGCGGCGCGTTACTGGGCGGGGTGGCCGGATTGCTCACGGCCCAGCGACGCGGTTACGCCAAGGTCGACCGGCAAGCCGGGCTGTTCAGTTACAACGGCATCCTGCTGGGCTTGCTGCTGAGCCTCGCGTTGCCCTGGTCCGTCCTGTTGCCGCCGTTGATCATCGCCGCAGGCGGTCTCAGCGCAATGTTGACCCAGCAGTGGCTCAAGCGCAGCCGAGGCCCTCGATGCCTGCCCGCCTACACTGCGCCTTTTGTAGGGTTGGCTTGGCTGCTGATGAGTTTCACCCTGCCGCCGCCCTCAACCAACTCGATTGAAATGACAGTACCTAACCTGCTGGCCGCGCATTTGAGCGGACTGGGCCAGGTCATGTTTCTCGGCCATCCAGCGGCCGGTGCGCTGATCGCCGCCGGTCTGCTGCTGGCCAACCGGCGCGCCGGCGCTTGGGCATTGGTCGGTTCCGCCGCCGGCCTGGCCTTCACCTTGTCGCAACATGAAAACGCAACCGCCCTTTGCGGGCTGGGTGGCTACAACCCGGTGTTGGTGGCGCTGGCCCTCAGCCAACAGCGCCGCCAAACCTGGCTGCCACTGGCGGGCATTCTCCTGGCGGTCATGCTTACCCCTGGTTTTATCGCCCTCGGCCTGCCTCCCCTGACGGCACCGTTCATCCTCGCGTGCTGGTTGATCCAGGCCACCGGCCGGGCGTGGCGCCAGGCCAGCCTCGACAGCACGCCTTGCGCTCTGCAGGGCAATCGCCCTAGGCTTCGCTGATTCCGGTTCAGGCGACGATTATGCAAAGCAGCAACAACTGGCGCGAACGCCTCTATGTGATCATTTTCCAGTCCGACACCGTCGCCGGTCGGCGCTTCGATAGCACCTTGCTGTTGATCATCCTCGCCAGCCTGGTGATCGTGATGCTCGACAGCATCGACAGCGTGCATAAAAACTACGCGGCCCTGCTGGCCGGTATCGAGTGGGGCTTCACCTTCGTCTTCATCGTCGAGTACGGCCTGCGCCTGTACTGCTCTCCCAAGCCGCTACGCTATGCCTTCAGTTTCTACGGGCTGGTGGACCTGCTGGCGATCGTGCCGGGGATCCTGGCGCTGTACTACAGCGATGCCCAATACCTGTTGATCATTCGGATCATCCGCATGCTGCGGATTTTCCGCGTGCTCAAGCTCAGTCCTTACCTCAAGCAAGCCAACTACCTGATGGCGGCGCTGCGCGGGAGCAAACAGAAAATCATCGTGTTCCTGGTCAGCGTCTCGACCCTGGTGACCGTCTTCGGCACGCTGATGTACGTCATCGAAGGCCCCGAGCATGGCTTTACCAGCATTCCCAAGGGCATCTATTGGGCTATCGTGACACTCACCACCGTGGGCTTCGGCGACATCGTGCCCAAGACGCCGCTGGGCCAGGTGGTGTCATCCCTGGTAATGATTACCGGCTATTCGATCATCGCTGTGCCGACGGGTATTTTCACGGCTGAACTGGCCACCGCCATGCGCGGGGACCAGCTCAAGCACGATTGCCCGGTGTGCAGCAAAAACAACCACGAACACGGTGCCGCTTTCTGCTCCCGTTGTGGCAATGCGCTGTTTAAGAAATTGGAATAAGCAAAGCACTTTTTGATGCTTGAAGGTCTATAGGCTTGCAGCTAGTGTGCTGGCTAATTGCCCGGAACCCCCGTTGATAAAAAGGAATTCGCAGTGAAGAACTTCTTTGGCGCCTCCCTTCTCGCCGCCGGCCTGACTTTTGGCAGCCTGGCCCATGCCGCCCCGACCCTGCTCAACGTTTCCTACGACGTGATGCGCGATTTCTACAAGGACTACAACACCGCTTTCCAGAAGCACTGGCAGGCCGAGCACAACGAAAACATCACCGTGCAGATGTCGTTCGGCGGCTCCAGCAAGCAGGCGCGCTCGGTGATCGACGGGCTGCCAGCGGATGTCATCACCATGAACATGGCCACCGACATCAATGCCCTGGCGGACAACGGCAAACTGGTGCCCGAGAACTGGGCCACCCGCCTGCCGAACAACAGCGCGCCATTCACCTCGGCCACGGTGTTCATCGTGCGCAAAGGCAACCCGAAAGCCTTGAAAGACTGGCCCGACCTGCTCAAGGACGGTGTGCAGGTGATCGTGCCCAACCCGAAAACCTCCGGCAACGGTCGCTACACCTACCTGTCGGCCTGGGGTTACGTGCTGAAAAATGGCGGTGACGAGAACAAGGCCAAGGCCTTCGTCGGCAAACTGTTCAAGCAGGCGCCGGTACTGGACACCGGCGGCCGCGCCGCGACGACCACTTTCATGACCAACCAGATCGGCGACGTGCTGGTGACCTTTGAAAACGAAGCGGAAATGATTGCCCGCGAATTCGGCCGCGACCAGTTCGAAGTGATCTACCCGAGCGTTTCCGCCGAGGCCGAGCCACCGGTCAGCGTGGTCGACAAGGTTGTCGAGAAAAAAGGCTCCCGCGAAGCCGCCGAGGCCTACCTCAAGTACCTGTGGTCGCCCGAAGGCCAGGAAATCGCCGCCGCCAACTATCTGCGCCCACGGGACCCGGCGGTACTGGCCAAATACACCGACCGCTTCCCGAAAGTGGACTTCCTGTCGGTGGAAAAAACCTTCGGCGACTGGCGCACGGTGCAGAAGACTCACTTCAATGACGGTGGGATTTTCGACCAGGTCTACAGCGGGCAATAAATCGCTGCCGATCCCCTGTGGCGAGGGAGCTTGCTCCCGCTGGGCAGCGCAGCCGCCCCAATAAAGCAGAATGCGGTCGGCCTGAAACACCTCGATGGCCGACCCAAGGGGCTGCTACGCAGCCCAGCGGGAGCAAGCTCCCTCGCCACAAAGGCCACCCTGCCTCCGCTCCAAACAAGGCGCTCGCTGCAACCATTAACGGCAAGCATGACCGCTATCAACCACAAAGCCTGTCGCAACATCCGGGAACACTTTAGCCTCACGCCATCCTTTCAATTGATCGACGAGATTGCCATGAGTGCTCATTCACCTACCTCGCCCGGCAGCCCCCTGACCCGCGGCATGGTCCTGCTCTTCGCCTTCTGCTGCGGCGCCATCGTCGCCAACATCTACTACGCCCAACCCATCATCGAACTGATCGCACCCGACGTCGGCTTGAGCAGCACCATGGCCAGCCTGATCGTCTCGCTGACCCAGATCGGTTATGCCTTGGGCCTGTTTTTCCTGGTGCCACTGGGGGACTTGCTGGAAAACCGTCGGCTGATGATCATCACTACCGTGGTGGCGATCGCCAGTTTGTTAGGGGCAGCGTTCACCGATCAACCGAACGTATTCCTGCTGGTTTCGCTGTTGGTGGGGTTCAGCTCGGTGTCGGTGCAAGTCCTGATTCCGCTGGCCGCACACCTGGCGCCGGAGCAGACCCGGGGTCGGGTCGTGGGTGGGATCATGGGTGGCCTGCTGCTGGGAATCCTGCTGGCGCGGCCGGTCTCCAGCATCGTGGCCGATCACTTCGGCTGGCGGGCCATGTTCATCATCGCCGCCGCGTTGATGGCCGCCATCAGCATCGTCCTGGCACTGACCGTGCCCAAGCGCCAGCCCGACCACAGCGCCTCTTATGGCCAACTGCTGGGTTCGCTCGGCACCCTGCTGCGCCAACAACCGCTGTTGCGGCAACGGGCGTTCTACCAGGCCTGCATGTTTGCCACGTTCAGTCTGTTCTGGACCGCCGTGCCGCTGGAACTGTCACGCAACCATGGCCTGTCCCAGACTGAAATCGCCTTGTTCGCCCTGGTCGGTGCCATTGGCGCCATTGCCGCGCCCATCGCCGGTCGCCTGGCGGATGCCGGCCATACCCGCATCGCCTCGCTGCTGGCGATGCTGTTCGCCAGCCTGAGTTTCCTGCCGACATTCATCCATCCGTTCTACAGCGTGATCGGCCTGGCGGTGACCGGCGTGGTCCTGGATTTCTGTGTGCAGATGAACCTGGTCCTGGGCCAGCGCACCATCTATGCCCTCGATGCCAAGAGTCGCAGCCGGCTGAATGCGCTGTACATGACCAGCATCTTCGTCGGTGGCGCCTTCGGCTCATCGATTGCCAGTGCGGTGTACGAACACGGCGGCTGGTTGTGGGTGGTGATCGTCGGCAGTGCCTTCCCCCTGTTGGCCTTGCTGCGCTTCTTGAGCACCTCGCGCAAGCGGTCCCTGGCTACGGCCTGAATACCCCACGCATAAAAAAGCCCGGTCGCCGTCAGCGCCCGGGCTTTTTGGTGGAGCGTGTCAAATCCGCACGTTGCCACGCGGCCCGGCAATCGCCCAGATGATCAGGCCCAGTACCGGCAACAGCAGGATCAGCAACACCCAGAGGATTTTCATCCCGGTTTCCGCGCCACTCTTGAGTACGTTGATAATCGCCCAGATATCGAGCGCCAGGATGATCAGGCCGACCAGGCCGTTGAAAGTGGAACCCATGGTGTCGCTCCCAAATGGTGATGTGCACACTTAGGATAGCGGGCCCCTGGCAAGGGTTCCGTTTTATTGCTTCAGACGTGGACCGCGACCTTGAGGGCTTCCAGGGAGGGCGCGGCGGCGATGCCGACTTCAGCACACAGTTCCAGCACACGCGGTACATCGTTGCCGTACACCAACACCATTTGCAATTCATCGTCGAGCAATTGGCTGAAGTTCATCAGCACGTAGCCGCCGTTTTCCTTGTTCAGGCTGCTCATCTGGATCTGGATGCGGTTGAGCGCGGTCAGGGCTTCGGTTTTCGCCAGCTGCTTGGGCTTGAGGTTGAACGCCACGCCGGGGCCGAACGAGGCAACGATCTGTTCGAACAGGTCCACGTAGGTGTCGGCCTGGAACAGCACGGTGTCCGGCAGGCTGCCCACCACTACCCACTCACCCAACGGGATCGGAAACGTGTCGTCGTAGTTGATATCGGGGTTGGCCCCCAGGAAAGCCGTCGGATCGGCGTAGGCCTGGGCCGCTTCGTCAGCGATTTTCGCAATGTCCGCCTCGCCGAGGCAGCCGGAGCTGATTTTGCTGATGAGTTCGACGAGTGCGGCTTTCATGGGGTGGATCCTGTGGCGAAGGGTGTCTTGAGGGCGGGCAGGATAGCGCATCACATCGGTCGAGTCAGGAACCTGTGGCCCCGGAGCTTTTGTGGCGAGGGGATTTATCCCCGCTGGGCTGCGAAGCAGCCCTAAAGACAGCTTGCCACACCGAGTTGTCAGGTTTTAGGGCCGCTTCGCGCCCCAGCGGGGATAAATCCCCTCGCCACAAGAGCAATGTCACTCCAGGATCACGGCCCCGGAGGAAGATCAGCCCAACATCTTTTCCAACTGCGCCGTGGTGTCCACCGCGCCCATGGTCTTGGCGGCATCCAGAGCCGAGACGCCGTTGGCATCCTTGGCTTTCGGGTCGGCGCCTTTGCCGATCAGGTAGTCGACGATTTCCACGCGGTTGAACATCGCCGCCATCATCAGCGCAGTGCGACCATCGAAGGAGGCACCTTCCACTTGCGCGCCGCCATCCACCAACGCCGAAACCACTGCCAGGTCACCCTTGAACGCCGCGCCGGCAATCGGGCTCTGGCCGTTGTCGTTGCGGATTTCCGGATCGGCCTTGTGCTCCAGCAACACTTTCACCGTTTCCACATGCCCGTGGTAAGCGGCCAGCATCAACAAGGTGTCGCCCTTGTGGTTACGCAGATTGGGCGGCAGGCCCTTGCTCAGCAACGCAGCCATCATGGCCGCATCGCCCTGGCGTGCGACGTTGAACACTTGCTCGGCAAACTCCGCAGCCTCTTCCGGGGTCATCTGGCGGCTTGTATCGGACATGGGAAACTCCACTCGGCTCTTCGCAAAGCGGCTAGTTTCCCGAGGGACCCGGGCGCTGTCATCCCTTTTTTCACTGTGCCTGTCATAGCCAGAATCAATAACGCAATTGTCCACCCTGAATCCGAACTGCCAGCTGCCGATCCACCCGCACGTAAGTATCGGTGCCCGGCAGCCAGGCGTAGACCGGCTCATCCCCGGTAACGCATGGGTCGAATGCTTCGGCCTTGAGTCGAGTCTTCTGGTACTTGAAGGTGCCGGTGGTGTCCATTTTCACCTTGATACGCAGGAACAGCGGCACGGCATAGGCAGGTAGCTTGCCTTGCAAAAACTGCAACAACTCGCTGAAGTCCAGGGTCGCCAGGGATTCGGACGGGGTGATTGCCGCCATGCCGGCACGACCATTGGTGCCATTGATCTCCACGCCATAAGCCACCGCCTCGGCCACCTGCGGATGTTGCAGCAGCACATTTTCGACTTCTGTGGTGGAGACGTTTTCGCCTTTCCAGCGATAGGTGTCGCCGAGGCGATCAACGAACTGCCCATGCCCGAAACCAATGTTGCGCAGCAGGTCTCCGGTGTTGAAGTAACGGTCCCCCGGCACGAAGACATCCCGGCAGATGGTTTTTTCGGTCAAGGCTTGCTCGGTGTAGCCATCCAGTGGCGCCTTCTCGTCGATGCGCGCCAGCAACAGGCCCGGTTGGCCCTTGGGCACTTTTTGCATGCGACCTTGCAGGTTGCGCAACGGCAGGCCGCTGGCATGGTCGTACTGCACCAGCTCCCAGCCCATCAGGGAAAACCCGATGGTGTTGTCGAAATTCAGGATGTTGGTGAAACCGATATTGCCGTCGCTGGCGGCATACAGCTCACAGATATGGTCGATGCCAAACCGGGTCTTGAAGGTCGACCAGGCCCCGGGCCGCAGACCGTTGCCGATCATTTTCTTCACACCGTGGTGACGGTCATCGGCAGCGGCAGGCTGGTCGATCAGGTAGCGGCACAACTCACCGACATACCCCAGCGTGGTCGCCCGGTAGCGGCGCACGTCGCTCCAGAACTGACTGGCGCTGAACTTGCGCCGAATCGCGAACCCCGATGCCCCACAGATCGCCGCGCCCCAGCACACGCACAGGCCGGTGGCGTGGTACAGCGGCAATGTGCAATACACGACGTCGTCGGGCTGCATGTCCAAGGCGATCAGGCCGAAGCTGGTGGACGTGCGCACCCAGCGACCATGGCGAAACACCCCAGCCTTGGGCAGGCCGGTGGTACCCGAGGTGTAGAGATAAAAACACGGGTCGTTGCAGAAAACCTGTTGGCTGCATGCCGGGTTATCGCTTGGGTAATCCTCGCTGCCCGCCATCAGGTCGATGAAACCGGACGGTGCATGGGACGGGGTATCGGCGCAGTCCTGATCCGCCAGCCACCAGGTCCTGCTGCTCGACAGAGTGGTTCGCGCTCGTATGTCGTTGAAGGCCGCGCCCCGTTCATCCCCGACCACCACCGCGACCGGGTTGACCAAGGCCAGGCTATGCACCAGCGCATCGCCGGTTTGCGAGGTGTTGAGCATGGCACTGACCGCGCCAACCTTGGCCATCGCCAGCACGCTGATCAGCAGCTGCGGCCGGTTCTCGATGAATATCGCCACGCAATCGCCCTTGCCGATGCCTTGGGCCAGCAGGTAATGGGCGATGCGATTGGCCTGCGCGTTGACCTGTGCATAACTCAACACCGTCTCGCCATACAGCAGTGCCGGGCCCTGGGGATTGCGTTGCGTGGCCTGTTCGAAGCACCAGCCCAGGCCGCAAGGCTGGGTCGGGTCCTGGACGTTGGCCTGCTTCATGCCTTTGACGATCCGGGGGACGGCTTTGGCAATGGCAGGCAGCTTGCGCAGCATCATGCCCCAGGTAATCGCGTCGCTGGGTGTACGACTCATGGTGATCTTCCCCGTTCGACCTCGTGGTCTCGGTTCTTGTTATCGGGCAGCAGATGATTTGGCTCGAAAGTACGCCGGCGATTGCGGCGCTGTACATGCGGTTTTTGCAATGTTTTGTATCCACTGCCCGAGACAGGCGAAGCGTGAGCGCCGCAAAACGATTTGGTTCCAAAAATCATTGCCCGACCACGCAAAATGCAGGATGCACGATGGCTATTCATGCAAGATGCACGAAATCAAAAATACAGTAAAAACATAACTACCTGTTTTTAAAGGACTTTATATAAAGCCAAATGCTGGCACAGACAGTGCAACTTCCCCTCCACGGTTTGCCATACCATGGAGCAGTCAACTATGAACATGATTCAAGAAAAGTTTGCGTCCCTGTTTTCCAACTACGAAGTGACCACCCAGCCCCGCCCCGATGGCGGCATTCTGCTGACCTTGCGTAATAGCGACGGCAAGCTGTTCAAACGCACGATTTCCTATGCTCAACTGCACGCTGGGGATCAGTTGTCCTGGGCGATCAGCGCGATTCGTCGTGACCTGGCTGAACAGGCTAGCGAGTTGCCACAGATCACCTTGTTGCAGAGCCAGCATCGGTTTGCTTTGCCGACTTACCATAGCGCTTGAGCCTGCTGGCAAAACGCGATGCTGCTTGCTTGAAAAAACGGCGCTTCTTTCAGAAATGGGAAGCGCCGTTTTTTTTGGGGCTTCTTTTGGGCGAGTCCGCTTTTGGTTCTGGTCTGTATATCCGTTTCTTCGGTAATGGCTGCTGACGGTTGCGCAGCAACGGATATACACACCCAAAAAACCTCACGGCACCACCCGCGCAGGTCAGTCTTCCAGGCGAGGAAACCGGCGAGCAATATCATCCCCTGTAACCTCAGCAACCAACCCCTGCAAATCACCAGACAAGCGAATCGTAACGAAATGCGGCCGCTCCCCCATGTCAAACCAATGCGGCATACCAGCCGGCACCGTTATCAAGTCGCTCCTTTCACACAGCACCGCATAGACATAATCCCCAACGTGCAGGTTAAACAAGCCACGACCAGCAACGAAAAATCGCACTTCATCCTGGCTATGGCGATACTCATCGAGCTCCCCAGCCTGTTCCGGCTGATCACTGCTGACACTGACAACATCGACCTCAACATAACCCCGCTCAGTCATCAACCCATCGATCTGAGCCTGGTAAGCCGCAATGATGTCCTCCTCACTGGCACCCGGCTGGATTTTCACCGCCGCTTCCCAATGGGCAAAGTGAATACCTTGTTCAGCCAGGGTCGCGGCAATGTCCTCGACGTGGGTCAACACTTTGTTCGGGATGTCAGGGCTCGAAACGTGATAGACGGACAGGCTGCTCATGACAAAGGCTCCAGCAAATTAACGGTTCGAAGGCTCATGGCCGGTCCTCTTGCATACGTGTGGCAATGATAACGGCTGCCGCGAAAGCCGCGAGGCTGGCGAGACTGAACGTCCAACTGGCACCCAAGGCGTTCCAGCTATAGCCGGAATACAATGCGCCCAGGGCCCCGCCCGTACCGGCCAACGCCGCATACAGCGCCTGCCCCTGGCCTTGCTGGCGAGGCCCGAAACTGCGTTGCACGAAATGGATGGCAGCGGCGTGAAAGCTGCCGAAGGTCGCCGCGTGCAGCACCTGGGCGAACAACAATACCCAGAGAAACTCGGCCAGCGAGCCCAGCAACAACCAGCGCAACGCCGCCAGCAGGAAGCTCGCCAGCAGCACCCGGCGCACGGAAAACCGCGTCAGGATCCGGCTCATCAGCAGGAAGACCAGAACTTCCGCCACCACGCCGAGGGCCCAGAGCAGGCCGATCAACCCGCGACTGTAGCCCAGGTGTTCGAGGTGCAAGGTCAGGAAGGTGTAATACGGCCCGTGACTCACCTGCATCAGGCCCACACAGGTATAGAACGCCAACACGCCAGGGTTGCGCAGTTGCCGTAGGAACCCCTCCCCCGCGATGCGCGGCCCCTGCAATGGCTGGGCATTGGGCACCCAGAAGCTGGCGAGCACGATGCCGGCCATGATCAGTACCAGCGCCACCGGATAGATGTCCAGGCTCAGCCATTCGAACAAGCGGCCGAGCACGACCACGGTGATGATGAAACCGATGGAACCCCACAGGCGGATCTGGCTGTAGCGCGAGGCCTGCCCGCCCAGATGGGCCAGGGTAATGACTTCGAACTGCGGCAACACCGCGTGCCAGAAGAACGCATGCAGCGCCATGACCATCGCCAGCCAGGCGTAGCTTTTATCGATGAAGATCAGCGAGAAAGCCAGCAGCGTGCAGATCGCGCCAAAACGCACAATCGCCAGGCGCCGGCCGGTGTAATCCCCCAGCCAGCCCCAGATGTTCGGCGCCACACAGCGCATCAGCATGGGAATCGCCACCAGCTCGCCGATGCGCGCCGCATTGAACCCCAGGTGATCGAAATACAGCGCCAGGAACGGCGCCGTCGAACCGAGCAGCGCGAAATAGAACAGATAGAAACTGGAGAGCCGCCAGTACGGCAGTGCCGCCACGGTCGTCAGGCCACGGCGGTCGGCAGGCCAACCATCAAAGCTGCCCCAGCACCGGGGTGCTGACGCGGACGTCGGCGTTCTGGCCGCGATGACGCAGCAGGTGATCCATCAACACGATCGCCATCATCGCCTCGGCGATGGGCGTGGCACGGATGCCGACGCACGGGTCATGACGGCCCTTGGTGATGACGTCCACCGGGTTGCCATGGATGTCGATGGAGCGGCCCGGCGTGGTGATGCTGGACGTCGGTTTCAAGGCCAGGTGCGCCACGATTGGCTGGCCCGAGGAAATGCCGCCGAGGATACCGCCGGCATTGTTGCTCAGGAAACCTTGCGGAGTCAGTTCGTCACGGTGCTCGGTGCCGCGCTGGGCGACACAGGCGAAACCGGCGCCGATCTCCACGCCCTTCACCGCGTTGATGCTCATCAGCGCGTGGGCCAGCTCGGCGTCGAGGCGGTCGAAGATCGGCTCGCCAAGGCCCGGCATCACCCCTTCGGCGACCACGGTGATCTTCGCGCCGACCGAATCCTGGTCCCGGCGTAGTTGGTCCATGTAGGCCTCGAGTTCCGGCACCTTGTCCGGGTCGGGGCAGAAGAAGGCGTTCTGTTCCACCGAGTCCCAGGTCTTGAACGGGATTTCGATGGGGCCCAACTGGCTCATGTAGCCACGGATGACGATGCCCTGGCTGGCCAGGTACTTCTTGGCAATCGCCCCGGCCGCCACGCGCATGGCGGTTTCCCGCGCCGAACTGCGACCGCCGCCACGGTAATCGCGCTCACCGTATTTGTGATGGTAGGTGTAGTCGGCGTGGGCCGGGCGGAACAGATCCTTGATGGCCGAGTAGTCCTTGGACTTCTGGTCGGTGTTGCGGATCAACAGGCCGATGGCGCAGCCGGTGGTGCGCCCTTCGAACACGCCAGAGAGGATTTCGACTTCATCGGCTTCCTGGCGCTGGGTGGTGTGGCGGCTGGTGCCGGGCTTGCGGCGGTCCAGGTCACGCTGCAGGTCGTCCAGGGAAATCTCCAGGCCCGGCGGGCAGCCGTCGACAATGGCGACCAACGCCGGGCCATGGCTTTCGCCCGCGGTGGTGACAGTGAACAGCTTGCCGTAGGTATTGCCGGACATGCAGGGTGCTCCGTGAAATCGCTGAGAGACTCAACCTTGGATTCGTAATGGGCGCCAGTATACGCAGGCTCCCCGCGTAGTTCATCCTCGAACCTTATCGGCGGCCACCAGTCCAACCGGCACCTTCGCAACTAATGGCGTGATGATGTTAAAGCTGCTTGCTCTAAGCCTTACCTTGTTCACCGGCCTGCTTTCCGGCGTGGCCCAGGCCACGGTGCTGCAACGCCCCATCAGCCTCGACACAGGCAGCGGTGAGCTTTTCGGTACCTTGTTGCTGCCCAAGTCCGACACGCCGGTGCCGGTTGTTCTGATCATCTCCGGGTCAGGTCCTACGGATCGCGACGGAAACAACCCCGACGGCGGACGCAACGACAGCCTCAAGCGCCTGGCCTGGGTGCTGGCCAGGCACAACATCGCCAGCGTGCGCTATGACAAGCGTGGGGTGGCCGCCAGCCTCGCGGCGACCCCGGACGAGCGCAACCTGAGCGTCGAGGCCTATGTGGCCGATGCCGTGGCCTGGAGCCACAAGCTCGCCGCCGATCCGCGCCTGGGCCCATTGATCCTGCTGGGCCACAGCGAAGGCGCGTTGATCGCCAGCCTCGCCGCGCCCCAGGCCAACGCGGCGGCGGTGATTTCACTGTCTGGCAGCGCCAGGCCGATCGACCAGGTGCTGCGTCAACAATTGAGCAACCGCTTGCCACCGCCGCTGATGTTGCGCAGCAACGAGCTGCTCGACAGCCTCAAGGCCGGTCGGCCCGACGATAACGTGCCGGCACAACTGCTGGTCATTTTCCGCCCCAGCGTACAGCCCTACCTGATCTCGTTGTTCCGCCAGGACCCGGCCCGGGCCTTTGCGGCATTGAAGATGCCAGCCTTGATCATCCAGGGCAGCAACGATATCCAGGTCAGCGTCGATGACGCCAGGCAGTTGAAAGCCGCCAAGCCCGACGCTGAATTGGCGCTGATCGAGGGCATGAACCACGTGATGCGCATCGTGCCCAACGACGTGAAACGGCAACTGGCCTCCTACAAGGATCCCAACCTACCCCTGGCGGCCGAGCTGGGTACGCGGATTTTGCGTTTTATTGACTCGTTAGCCGCCCGTTAGGCGGTTTTAGTCGATTTAGCTTCAGTACTGGCAAAAACAGCCGATAACCCGGTGTCGGATAGCGCAATGGCTACCGACCCGCCGGCCTGGACAGGATTTTTGCCGTTATGACTGAAACTCAAGCTTCCCCCGACACCGCTGCCGAAGCCCCCGCCTCGTCTGCGGTGGAACTGCCGTGGGCCGACGTGCATACCGAGCATCACAAGATGCTCCGCCTGGCGCCGCTCAAGACCGACCGCGCCACCGGTGCGCGGCCATTGCGGTTTGTCGAGTTCAGCTATGCCGAGCGCCACAGCAAGGAACGCAGCCTGCTGCGCATGAGCATCCAGTTGCCGAACCAGCGTGTGCGCAAGGAACAGAATCACTTGGACGTCTGGGCGGACCACGTCGAGAAACGCCTGTTTTTTTCCCCGGACAACCTGCAAGTCGAGCCGTCCAACCGTGGCATCGGCCGTTTCCTGGCGGCCCAGGGCATTACCTGGGCCAAGAAACGCTGGTCGGCCTACCAGGTGCACGGCAACGACCTGGATAACAAGGACGCCCTGAACGAAGACACTCGCCTGCGCCGCGACCGCTTTCTCAAAGCCCAGGGTTTCGAGGTGGTCTACGCCGACGCCCAGCACCTCAAGGGCAGCGTCAAGCCAACCCACGTTGGTGATCTGCTCGGGGACTGGAACACCGAGAAGCTGCAGTTCGTGGAAATCCTTGAAGCGGCGCAGATGCTGCAACAGGCCGAGCAGAACCTGGCGGAACAGGAAGTCAAACTCAAGCAGCAGGAAGAAAAGGTCACCAAGTTCAAGCGCGAAGACGCCGGCCTGCGCTTCACCATCACCTGCCTGGTGGCCTTTGCCATGTTCCAGGCGGGGTTGCTGATCTGGATTGCGACGCGGCACTGATTGCCAGCGGCTTGCCCACACACCCCTGTGGCGAGGGAGCTTGCTCCCGCTCGGCTGCGCAGCAGCCGTAAATCCGCCGGATGCGACGGGCCTGAAAAATCACCATGCGCGGGTTTCGGGGCTGCTGCGCAGCCCAGCGGGAGCAAGCTCCCTCGCCACAAAAGCCGCTCACCATCGATCGGGTCAAACCCGCGAAGCAAACAACCCCTGGTGCTGGCGGCACTGCTCGGCGCTGAGCATGAACACGCCATGACCACCGCGTTCGAAGTCGAGCCAGGCGAAATCGACTTCCGGGTACAAC
>NZ_FMTR01000041.1:0-35379 GCF_900100135.1 Pseudomonas sp. NFACC05-1
GTGTGAGCTGGGGCAGGGCTACTGGTTTGGCCGGCCCGTGGCGGCGGCGCAGTTGGATTGGCACTGTGCGCCGGTCATTGCTTGATCGTCAGTGGTATTGGTGTTGATCGGGTACATATCCGTTGCTGCGGTAACGGCCACTTAGGGTTCCGCCCTGACGGCGGCTCACTTTTGAGAAGCCCGGAAGCCGGCCCAGTCAAAAGTAAGCAAAACGCTTTTGCCCCACCACTCGGTGCCTCGCCTAGGCTCGGCATGCCCTCTCTCCGGCATTGCTCCGTGGGCCGCCGCGAAGGGCCATCCATGGCCCAGCGCGGCTACCTCGGCATCCATGCCGAGGTGCCCACTACGCAATGCCTGCGTTCGGCCATCGTGGTTAACGGGGCGCCCGAGATCAACGTCCACCGCGAGGCGGCCTAGTAGCCGACCTGGCTCTGGGTGAGACCGCGTTTCCCCTGTGGGAGCGGGCTTGCTCGCGAAGGCGTCGGTTCAGCTTGCATCCAAGCTATGTGCTACCCCTTGGCCCCAGACGCCGCCATCTCCTTGGTTTCCAAATGATCCAACGCCCGCTCGACCAACAACTGCACCCCATCGGCCATGCGACTGATCGCCAGGGCGACGCAGCGGCGTGAGTCGTCGACGTCGTCGGCCAGGTCGGCGGCGATGGTGCTGATGGAGAGCAGGTCTTCGGAGGCGTTGGCGAGCAGGGTTTCGGTGTCTATGTGGGGGGACACGATGAAAAGTTGGTTTTTGTCGGGTCCGGGCGGTGAGGCGGGCTTGGGGTTGAGGTAGTAGTCGAGGGCGCGGGTGGCGGCGTCATCGAGCTTTTTTTCTTCCTGCGCTTGGACGCGGGATTTGTGGCCGCTTTGCGGAGGATTCGGTGAAGGCTTGACCATATTCTATGTACCAGAGTTGAGGTCGACATCCTTTCGCTTGCATTCGAAGAGGTGGCAACTGTACGTAGGTGTGCAAGACCGGTCCGGTACCGCCGGCAGACCCGAAGGCCTCCCACGCACAATTGCCATAACGGACGCGAGCATAAAAAAATGCTCGGTCAATAGCCATAACCAATTGCGTACCAGTCCGGACTTGCACGTCCGTGTCACCGTTTTTTGCGATGACGAACAGAGGTTAGCCGCGGCATGGAGCGCTGCCTAGTTCATGAACAGCTCAGCGTTTTGAAGGAAATATCCCAGGCGTTAGCAGGGAAAGGCCTCCCAAGCTCCCCTGCCGTAGGACGCCGGCTACTTTCTGTAATTTTGGTTATATAAAAATTCTTAAATAGTCTTTTTAAGAATATCCGCGCTTATCTAGTATTGCTCCCACGCCGCAAGCAGTGCCGCCCACTGCCAGGCATTCATTCAAAGGAGCAGCAGCATGAGCGCATCTCTACGTAGCGTTGACGGCCAGGACGAAGCAACCATCTTGCGCGAGATCCAGAGCGCGTTGCGCGATCTACGCTTTGGGGCAGTGGAAATCACCGTGCACAACGCGCAGGTGGTCCAGATCGAACGCAAGGAAAAATTCCGCTTGCAGCAACCGAGTCATAAGCCGTCTTGAAGAAAGACAAAAGATCGCAGCCTTCGGCAGTGCCTACGGGGGGCTGAGTGTAGGGGCTGGCGAAGGCTGCGATCTTTTCTATAAGCCAAACGAATTTCCAGAAGCCATAAGAAAACCAGAATTCCAGGAGCTTTCACCATGTCGTCCATTCGTCGTTATGCCCTGGCCGCCCTGGCCAGTGCTGTTTTTGCAGGTTCCGCCGTCGCCAAGGATTACGAGTTGCTCAATGTGTCCTACGACCCGACGCGTGAGCTTTACCAGGATTACAACGCCGAATTCGCCAGTTTCTGGAAGAAAGCGCACCCGGACGACAGCGTGAAGATCCAGCAATCCCACGGTGGTTCGGGCAAGCAGGGCCGGGCGGTGATCGACGGTCTGCGGGCCGACGTGGTGACCCTGGCCCTGGCCGGCGATATCGATGAAATCGCCAAGCTGGGCAAGTCCCTGCCGGCGGACTGGCAAACACGCCTGCCGGAAGCCAGCACGCCCTACACGTCCACCATCGTGTTCCTGGTGCGCAAGGGCAACCCCAAGGGCATCAAGGATTGGGGCGACCTGATCAAGAATGACGTGTCGGTCATCACCCCGAACCCGAAGACCTCAGGCGGTGCTCGCTGGAACTTCCTCGCGGCCTGGGCCTACGGCCTGAAGGCCAATGGCGGTGACGAAGCCAAGGCCAAGGAATACGTGCAAGCGCTGTTCAAGCACGTGCCGATCCTCGACACCGGCGCCCGTGGCTCGACGATTACCTTCGTCAACAACGGTCAGGGCGACGTGTTGCTGGCCTGGGAAAACGAAGCCTTCCTGGCACTGAAGGAAGATGGCGGCGCCGACAAGTTCGACATCGTCGTGCCGTCGCTGTCGATCCTTGCCGAACCGCCGGTGGCGGTGGTGGACAAGAACGCCGAGAAAAAAGGCAACGCCGAGATCGCCAAAGCCTACCTCAAGCACTTGTACAGCCCGGCCGGCCAGGAAATCGCCGCGAAGAACTTCTATCGTCCACGTGACAAGGACGTCGCCGCCAAGTACTCGCGCCAGTTTCCGAAACTGGACCTGGTGACCATCGACAAGGACTTCGGCGGCTGGAAAACCGCGCAACCGAAATTCTTCAATGATGGCGGCGTGTTCGACCAGATCTATCAGGCGCAGTAAGCTGAAACACGCTTAAACGAACCTAATGTCAGTCAGTTACCAAAGATAAAGCCGCACTCATAACCTGTGGCGAGGGGATTTATCCCCGCTGGGGCGCGCAGCGGCCCTAAAATCTGACTGTCGATAACGGCTTGGGGCTGCTGCGCAGCCCAACGGGGATAAATCCCCTCGCCACAGTTTCGTGCGTTCAACCAAGGACTTCTATGTCGCGTCGCATATCCCCCGTCATACCCGGCTTCGGGCTGACGCTGGGCTACACCCTGGTGTACCTCAGTCTGATTGTGCTCATACCCCTGGCGGCGATGTTCGTGCATGCCGCCCAACTCACCTGGGAACAGTTCTGGGCGATCATTTCGGCACCGCGGGTGCTGGCGGCCTTGAAACTCAGTTTCGGCACCGCGCTGTACGCCGCGATCATCAACGGCGTGATCGGCACGCTGCTGGCCTGGGTGCTGGTGCGCTACACCTTCCCCGGCCGCAAGATCATCGACGCGATGATCGACCTGCCGTTCGCCCTGCCCACTGCCGTGGCCGGTATTGCCTTGACGGCGTTGTACGCGCCGACCGGTCTGGTGGGCCAGTTCGCCACCGACCTGGGGTTCAAGATCGCCTACACCCCGCTGGGCATCACCCTGGCGCTGACGTTCGTGACGCTGCCGTTCGTGGTGCGCACGGTGCAGCCAGTGCTGGCCGATATTCCCCGTGAAGTCGAAGAAGCCGCCGCCTGCCTCGGCGCCAAGCCATGGCAGGTGTTCCGCCACATCCTCGTGCCGGCGTTGTTGCCGGCCTGGTTGACCGGTTTCGCCCTGGCCTTTGCCCGTGGCGTGGGCGAGTACGGTTCGGTGATTTTCATCGCCGGCAACATGCCGATGAAAACCGAGATCCTGCCGCTGCTGATCATGGTCAAGCTCGACCAATACGACTACACCGGCGCCACCTCCATCGGCGTGCTGATGCTGGTGGTTTCCTTCGTCCTGTTGCTGCTGATCAACCTGCTGCAGCGGCGCATCGAAACCCCATAAGGAGGCGCGAACATGTCCCAATCGTCTATTTCCGCGGCCTCCAGCAACGCTGCCCGCCGTGGCAGTGCGGCGTCGCGGCGGATCCTGATCGGCCTTGGCTGGCTGATTTTTGCGCTGTTTTTGCTGCTGCCGCTGTTCATCGTGGTGTCCCAGGGCCTGAAGCTCGGGTTGGGGGCGTTCTTCACCGCGATCTTCGAACCCGACGCGTTGTCGGCGCTGAAGCTCACGGTGATCGCCGTGCTGATTTCGGTGCCGCTGAACCTGGTGTTCGGTGTCAGTGCCGCGTGGTGCGTGAGCAAGTATTCATTCCGTGGCAAGAGCATGCTGGTGACGCTGATCGACCTGCCGTTTTCGGTGTCGCCGGTGATCGCGGGCCTGGTGTATGTGCTGATGTTTGGCGCCCAGGGCCTGTTCGGTCCGTGGCTGTCGGATCACGACATCCAGATTGTGTTCGCGCTGCCGGGCATCGTGCTGGCGACGATTTTTGTCACCGTGCCGTTCGTGGCCCGGGAGCTGATTCCTCTGATGCAGGAGCAGGGCACCCAGGAAGAAGAGGCCGCGCGCCTGCTCGGTGCCAATGGCTGGCAGATGTTCTGGCATGTCACCGTGCCGAACATCAAGTGGGGCCTGATTTATGGTGTGGTGCTGTGTACCGCCCGCGCCATGGGCGAGTTCGGCGCGGTGTCGGTGGTATCCGGGCACATTCGCGGGGTGACCAACACCCTGCCGCTGCACGTCGAGATCCTCTACAACGAATACAACCACGTGGCCGCGTTCGCTGTGGCGAGCCTGTTGCTGATCCTGGCGCTCTTCATCCTGCTGCTCAAGCAGTGGAGCGAAAACCGAATCAACCGCCTGCGCGCCAGCGCCGCGGAGGAATAAGTCATGTCGATCGAAGTCCGTAACGTCAGTAAGAATTTCAACGCGTTCAGGGCCCTGGACGAGATCAGCCTGGACATCCAGAGCGGTGAATTGGTGGCGCTGCTGGGGCCGTCGGGTTGCGGCAAGACCACGTTGCTGCGGATCATCGCCGGCCTCGAAACCCCGGACCAGGGCAACATCGTGTTCCACGGCGAGGACGTGTCCGGCCACGACGTGCGTGACCGCAACGTCGGTTTCGTGTTTCAGCACTACGCGTTGTTTCGCCACATGACGGTGTTCGACAACGTCGCCTTTGGCTTGCGCATGAAGCCCAAGCAGCAACGTCCGAACGAAAGCCAGATCGCGACCAAGGTCCATGAGCTGCTGAACATGGTGCAGCTGGATTGGCTCGCCGATCGTTACCCTGAGCAACTGTCCGGCGGCCAGCGCCAGCGTATCGCCCTGGCCCGCGCATTGGCGGTGGAGCCC
The DNA here is from genome assembly GCF_900100135.1 of Pseudomonas sp. NFACC05-1. Classification (NCBI taxonomy): domain Bacteria; kingdom Pseudomonadati; phylum Pseudomonadota; class Gammaproteobacteria; order Pseudomonadales; family Pseudomonadaceae; genus Pseudomonas; species Pseudomonas sp. NFACC05-1. The sequence goes on from NZ_FMTR01000041.1 coordinate 5,082, forward strand.
AAGGTGTTGCTGCTGGACGAACCCTTCGGTGCACTCGACGCCAAGGTCCGCAAGGAGCTGCGCCGCTGGCTGGCGCGGCTGCACGAGGACATCAACCTGACCTCGGTGTTCGTGACCCACGACCAGGAAGAAGCCATGGAAGTCGCCGACCGGATCGTGGTGATGAACAAGGGCGTGATCGAGCAGATCGGCTCGCCGGGGGATGTCTACGAAAACCCGGCCAGCGACTTTGTGTATCACTTCCTCGGCGACTCGAACCGCCTGCACTTGGGTGAGGACCGGCATGTGCTGTTCCGCCCTCACGAAGTTTCGCTGTCGCGCTCGGAGCTGGAAGACCACCACGCCGCCGAAGTGCGCGACATCCGTCCGCTCGGCGCCACCACTCGGGTGACCCTGAAGGTGGAAGGCCAAAGTGAGCTGATCGAAGCGGAAGTGGTGAAGGACCACGACAGTCTGGTGGGCCTGGCGAAGGGCGAGACGCTGTTCTTCAAGCCGAAGGTCTGGCAGAAAGTCGCCAACCTCTGAAAGCATCGCGAGCAAGCCCGCTTCCACAGGGGATTGGCGGTTCGATCGTTCCCACGCTCCTGCGTGGGAATGCCGCCAGGGACGCTCCGCGTTCCGCTTTTGATCAGCTTCAAGCCAATCCATGGGATCGAGCTTGCTCGCGATGGCGTCCTCACTGCCCCCGGTCAGAATCTGAATAACTCCACCCAACCTTGCTTCGATTGGTTCTACGCCAACGCCTTTTCCCCGCCCAAACCCTACCTAGACTCTGACAGGCCAGGAGGCAAGTGAGAGTCCATGACGGACCGGTGTTATCTCTCCTGGTGCCCTGATGCCAAGGAGAGAAAACATGAGAGTGGAAGTCAGTCGGCATGGCCCGCTTGGCTGTGCATTGTTAGGCGTGTTGCTGGCTCCGGCCGCCAGCGCCGCCCCCTCGTTGTCCCCCCAGATACCCTTCGATGTCACGGTGACCAAGCCCGTTTCACTGGTCAGCCTGCAAGCCAATTTCGATGAGCTGTCGTGGCAAACCTTCATTGCCCTGAACTGGCCGGCGCTGGACAACGGTGATCCGAATACCGGCACGCCCATCGGCAAGCAGGATGGCGCCACCGTGTGGGAGAGCTGGAAAGAGAGCTACCAGATTTTCCGCGCCAAGGGCCAGGCGCCGCTGCCCTGGAATGCCCCGGCGACCCTGCCTGAAGCGTGCAAGTCGCTCAAGCCCGGTCGCCTGTTGCAGCAAATGGGCAAGGTACCCGATGTGCTGGATGAATTTATCCAGCCCTTCGAGAGCGGCCCGCTGGTGGACCAGAACGGCACCTACACGCGCAACGAAATCGTGGTCAACCAATCGATGTTCAACGGCATCGTCGACAACGGTCTGTACAGCATCGAAGGCCAGCAGAAGTTCTTCGCCGCGAAGCCGACCAATACCGTGGCGTTCAGTTGTGGTTCCACCGAGACCAAACAGGTCGGCGCGGTGATGGTGAAGGCGTCATGGAAAGTGCTGGGCCCCAACGACAACCGGCAGGACTTTCACACCGTCGATGCGCTGGTCTACACGCCGGGCAACAACGACCCGAGCCATGGGCCGATTGTCGGAGAGTCGTGCGTGTCCGAGCCGGTCGGGTTGGTGGGATTGCACATGGTCCATAAGACCGCCAGTGCGGCGCAATGGGTCTGGTCAACCTTTGAGCATGTGAAAAACGTGCCGGAAAAAACCACGCCTGTGGCCCAGCGCACGGGGCCTTATCTGTTCTACAACGCTGCCAGCAACAGCGACATCAACCAGCCGCCGCCACGGCCATGGAACCCGGCGGTCAAGGCGACGCCCTCGCAGATCGTGCGCGACGTGCCGCTCACCGAGGCCACCAAAAAACTGAATGCTACGTATCAAGGCCTGTTGCGTACGGTGAACCCGAAGAGCGTCTGGGCGAACTATCAATTGATCAGCACCCAGTGGCCGTCGGCCCCGTCACCGAACTGCCAGATATCGGCCGCCAACCCGCTGGGCAGCCCTGCCCCCTTGTTCCTGGCCAACGCCACGCTGGAGACCTACATCCAGGGCACCGTGCCCCAGGCGTCTTCCAGTTGCATGGCTTGCCATGGCAATGCGGCCACCCATGTCACCGAGTCGCCGCGTACCAGCTTCGCGGATTTCACCTATTTGCTCGAACGCGCACAGTCCACTGGCGGACAAGGAGTCAACCATGAGCAGTGATCTGGACAACTTTGTAGGCCTGTCATCGGCCCTGACCGGCATTCCCACGGATCGGCTGGCACCGGCGATCGACCAGGTGGGTTTGCCACCGATTTTTCTCGCGTTCATCACCCCGCGTATCACCCCTGAGGTGCTCAATACGTTGCTGACTCAATACGCCACGCTGGCAGCGGACAATGTGCCCCCCGACCAGATCGCCAAAGCGGTGCTGATGGATGGATCGCGACCGGCTGTCACGCAAGCGGCCCAAGCTGCGCGTTCGATCATGAAACTGTGGTTGCTGGGAGTCTGGTATCAGCCCTATGCCACTGGCAACTACAAGTCGACCGACTCGACGGTGGTGTCCGACCAGGCTTACATCCAGAGCTGGGCCTGGAAAATCGCCCAGGCCCACCCCATGGGCTACAGCGAGATGTTTTTCGGCTATTGGAACACCACGCCACCGAGCCTTGAGGACTACACCGGCGTGCCTGCCAACACACAAGGAGCCTCGTCATGAGTACCGAACAAGCCGAGGTGATCATCGTTGGCGCGGGGTTGGCCGGCAGCATCATCGCTTATCAGTTGGGCATGGCCGGCGTGGATGTGTTGGTGCTCGAATCGGGTCCGGAGATCCCGGCCAACCGTGCGCAATACCTGGAGCGTTTCTACACCGCCACCCTGAAGACCCCGGAGTCGCCCTATCCGCCAGTGTCGACCCTGGACACGCCGCGTGACCCGAGCAAGGAAAATGCCCCGCGGGCGACCATCGCCGACCTGATCCTTGGCTGGGACAAGCCGCAAGTCAGCTATCTGGTGCAGAAAGGCCCACTGCCCTTCAACAGTACTTATGAACGGGTGGGCGGCGGCACGACCTGGCACTGGGTCGGGACCTGCCTGCGCATGGTGCCGAACGATTTCCGCCTGAAGAGCAAGTACGGCGTCGGGGTGGATTGGCCGATCGGCTACGACGACCTGCAAAGCGCCTATTGCCGGGCCGAGGCGGAAATCGGGGTGTCGGCCAATGTCGCCGACCAGGCCTACCTGGGCATGACGTTCCCCGAGGGCTATTCATTCCCGATGCACAGCATCCCGTTGTCGTTGGTCGATGGCAGTTTCGTCACAGCCGTGACCGGCAAGAACTTCGACGGCTTGCCGCTGGTGGTCAGCCCGACCCCGGCCGGACGCAACTCCCAGCCCTATGCCGGGCGCCGGGTGTGTGCCGGCAATACCAACTGCACGCCGATCTGCCCGATCCAGGCCAAGTACGACGCCACCGTGACCCTGAACAAGGCCCTGGCCACCGGCAAGGTCCGAGTCATGTACCGGACCGTGGCCAGCAAAGTGACCGTGGGCCCGGACAAGAACATCAATGGCGTCGAATTCATTCAATACCAGCTTGGCGAGGGACCGAAGACGGGCACCGGCGTGGCCATTGGGCAGCGTTACGTGATCGCGGCCCATGCCATCGAAACTCCCAAATTGTTGCTCAACTCCAAGACCCCGGCCTGGCCCGATGGCGTGGCCAATAGCAGCGGCCAGGTCGGACGCAGCCTGTCCGACCATCCGATTTACCTGGCGTGGGGGCTGATGCCGGAAGGCAAGACGGTGTTCCCGTACCGGGGACCGGTGTCCACGGCGGGCATCGAGAGCCTGCGTGACGGCGACTTTCGCAGCCAGCGAGCGGCGTGGCGTATCGAAATCGGCAACGAGGGCTGGAACTGGCCGGTGGGCGACCCTTACATCACCGTGGCCGATTTTATCGATGGCAAGAACAAAAGCAGCACCAACCCGTTGCCATCGAAAGAGAACCCGCCGCCGCCCACTGAAGCACTTTACGGCACGGCCCTGATTCAACGGCTCAACGACCTGTTCATCCGCCAGTTTCGGATCGGCTTTTTGGTGGAGCAGGTGGAGAAGGATCCCGACCAGTCCAAGAGCTACATCGTGCCTTCGACGGACAAGCTCACGGACGGGCTTGGCATTCTTCGGCCGGAAATCCACTACGACCTGTCCGATTACACCAAGGAAGGTTTCAGGCAGGCGAAGATATTGGCGAGCCACATCATCAAGGACCTGCTCGGCGCTGTGGAACTGACGGCACCTATTGGCCAAGGGAAATTCAGGTACAAAGAAGAGGATTACACCTTCCAGGGCGCCGGGCACCTGATGGGCACCTACCGCATGGGTGATGATCCGGCCAAGTCGGTGGTGGACAAGTACCAGCGCAGTTGGGACCACAAGAACCTGTTCCTGGTAGGCGATGGTGTCTTCCCCAGTACCGGCACCTCGAACCCGAGCCTGACGATCGCGGCGTTGTCGTTCCAGGCCGGGGACACTGTGGCCAACGACCTGAAGGCGGTGACGATGCAGGTCCAATCCAACATCGCCTGGCAGGGCACTGGCGTGAAGGTCAACGGGTTGGTTCCGCGTTTGGTTCGCTACGTCAGTGGGCTATGGTGTGCCAGTCCGCAGGGTGGAAATGTCGATGGAAATGGTGGTTCGAGGCACATCGACTACAGCAGCTATGCCTTGCCCGGTGCCGCCGAAGGTGCCTTGATCGGTCGCGTGGGCGATGGTGGCAAGCCGTTCCTGGTGGGGGATCTGGGGCAGGTTCCTGCCAGCGAGCAAGGCGAGCTGCAACTGTGCATCAACGATGACCTGACCGGGCAATACGGAGCAGGCTTGAGCGATAACACCGGTGCGCTGACGGTGCGGATCGAATTCGGCGCCCTGTAGTGCCTGAGCGGTAAGGCCCAACTCCTGTGGGAGCAAGCTCGCTCCCACAGAGGGGTGTTTTCAGGCGGCCGAACGCTGGTTGCGCAACGTCACCGGCCCGGCGCGCTCCTCGATGGCCTGCTTCAATTCGCCGCGAAGCCCCAGCAGGAAACCCGCTTCCACCACCACAAACAGCGGCCCGACAATCAGCCCGGTGAGGTCGTCGACAAACGCCGGTTTGCGGCCTTCGTAATAGTGGCCGACAAACTGGATCACCCAACCCACCACGAACATCCCCACGCCACTGCTCAACCACACCGCCGTGCTTTGCGCGGCCAGTGTCTGACCCAGCCATAGCGCCAGGCCCAGCAGCACCGTCATCAGCACACCCAGGCGCACTTCCAGGCGTAGGTAGAACCAAGCACTGGCCACGGCCACCAGCAATGCCGGAGAAATCAGGATCGCGCCCAGCGGCCAACCGGGCCGTGACAGCAGCACGGCAACGGCGACGAAGATCAGCGGAATGCCAACGAAATGAGTGGCGATGTTGCGAGGATCGCGGTGATAGGTGGCGTATTGACCAAGATGGTCGACGAGGCTTTTCATTGTTGTTCCTCCTGGGGTGATGCCCGCATGATGCATCAGGTCTTGCACGACGCTCTGTCAGTTAGCCGACACTTGTCCCGGAGTTTCCATGAATTCGCATCCCTGGCACTCACAACTGATGGCCGGCCACTGGTACAGCCACTTGCCCGTTGAGTTACAGAATAGCCTGCTGGATATGGCCCGCGAGCGCCGCCTGCCGCCGGGCCATGGGCTGTTCAAGCGTGGCGATCCGCCGTGCGGGCTGTATGCCGTGCTGGAAGGCGCGGTGCGCGTCGGTGCGGTGAACGAACAGGGCAAGGAGGCACTGCTGAGTATGATCGAGGCGCCCCACTGGTTCGGTGAAATCTGCCTGTTCGATGGCCAGCCGCGCACTCATGATGCGGTGGTGGTCGGTCAAGGTACGCTGCTGCACGTGCCGCAGGCGCCATTGCTGGCCTTCCTGCAAGCGCAGCCGATCTACTGGCGGCATCTGGCATTGTTGATGAGCCACAAACTGCGCCTGACCTTCATCAACCTCGAACATCTGAGCCTGATGCCCGCCCCTGCCCGGGTGGCCCACCGCCTGCTGATGATCGCCGAAGGCTACGGCGAAATCGAACCGCCGCGCCGAATCTTGCAACTGCCCCAGGAGCAACTGGCATTGATGCTCGCGCTGTCACGCCAGACCACCAACCAGATCCTCAAGGACTTGCAGGCCCAGGGCATTCTCCACCTCGGTTATGGCGAGATCGAAATCCTCGACATCGAGCGATTGCGCGGGTTGACCACGATCTGAAACCGACCTGGCCCCCGTGGCGAGGGAGCTTGCTCCCGCTGGCCTGCGCAGCAGGCCCTTGGCATGTCTATAGGCAGGCGGATCGCATTGGCCGGTTTTGCGACTGCTGCACAGCCGAGCGGGAGCAAGCTCCCTCGCCACAGGGGCTTGTCTGGGCGAAAGTCATCGCCCGCCCAGCCAATCCAAATCCCTAGCGCAACCCATCCCGAAACTGCCCCGGCGTCATCCCGGTCCAGCGCTTGAAGGCGCGGCTGAAGCTGCTGGCATCGGCAAAACCCAACAGGTAGCTGACTTCGCTCAGCGAGCAATTCGGATCCCGCAGGTGCAGCAGCGCCAGATTCTCCCGGCACTCGTTGAGCAGTGCGTCGAAGCGGCAGCCTTCGTCGGCCAGGTGCCGTTGCAGGCTGCGCAGGCTCAGGTGCATGGCCTGGGCGATGCGTTCGGCGCTGGGCTCACCTTCGGGCAGTTGGGCCTCGATGGCCGCGCGTACCTTGCGTTCCCAGGTCAGTGGCTTGAGCTGTGCGAGGGTGCGTTCGAGCACTGTTTCATTGTGTTCGGCCAGTTCCGGGTTGGCGTCGTCCAGGTGGCTGTCGAAATCGGTGAGGTTGAACTCCAGGCAATCCTGCGCGGCGCCGAAATGCACCGGCGAGCGGAACACTTTGTGCCAGGGGCTGGGGTCCGCCGGTTCCGGGCGCCGCAGATACACCGCCAGTGGTGCGTAATCACGGCCGAGGCGGTTGCGACAGGTGCGCACGTAAATCGCCGCGAACGCGTCGATGGCCTCGAAGGCTGGCGCCGGTCGGTCCGGCGGCACCTCGAGGCTAAAGCGATAACGGTCCTCTGCGCGGATCAGCTGGAGGGTTAGCGCATCGCTGACCACCGGGTGATAGCGTACGATCCGCTCGAACACTTCCCGCAGGCTGCCGCTGGCCACCAGGGCATAACCCAGCGCATGAAAGGTGGTGGGGCTGACGAAACGCGAGACCCGCAGGCCGATGGCCGGGTCGCCGCTGGCCTGCACAGCCAATGCCCACAGACGGGTGGTGGCCGAGAGCGGGTAACGGGCGTTCGGGTCGTCCATCCATTGCGGGTCGAGGCCGGCTTCCACGCACAAGACATGGCTGTCCAGGCCCAGCGCATCGAGCTGTTTGCGCAGGGCGCGGGTCCAGCTGGCGAGGGAAGTCGGTTCAGTCATGACGATTGGCGCGTGCGGTCAACAGGTTGGCGTTTACGGCTACCACCCCAGGGGACAACGCCCGGCAGGATGAGCACATCTCTAACAGAGGATGTAAGCCATGCACGGCACTTGCGCAAGCCCCGAGCGATTGAATGCACAACAGCGATCAGCCCATATTCGCCAGGTTGTATTGGCCCGGGGCGAGGAGTTGCGTCGGCGCTATCCGATCCTGCGCCACCAGGACGCGTTGGGCGCGGGCATCCTGGCGCTGGCCCTGGCTGGGATGATCGGTTCGGCGCTGCTCTACATCAACGGTTACCTGGCCGGGTGGGCGTGCCTGTTGCTCAACGCGTTCTTCGCGTCGCTGACCCACGAGCTGGAACATGACCTGATCCACAGCATGTATTTTCGCAAGCAGCGCCTGCCCCACAACCTGATGATGGGGTTGGTCTGGCTGGCGCGGCCGAGCACGATCAATCCGTGGATCCGTCGTCACCTGCACCTCAACCATCACAAGGTGTCCGGCAGCGAAGCCGACATGGAGGAGCGGGCCATCACCAACGGCGAACCCTGGGGGCTGGCGCGGTTGCTGATGGTCGGCGATAACGTGATGTCGGCGTTCATCCGCCTGCTGCGAGCCAGGACCTGGGCGCACAAGCGCAGCATTCTCAAGCGCACGCTGAAGGTGTATTTCCCGCTGGCGTTGTTGCATTGGGGCGCCTGGTATGTGTTTCTCGGTTTTCATGGGGCCAACGGCATCGCCGGTCTGCTGGGCACTTCAATTGACTGGTCGGCTACCACGCTGGCGACGATGCAGGTGATCGACATCGCCGCGGTGGTGATCATCGGGCCGAACGTGTTGCGCACCTTTTGCCTGCATTTCGTCAGTTCGAACATGCACTACTACGGCGATATCGAGTCGGGCAACGTCATCCAGCAAACCCAAGTGCTCAATCCCTGGTGGTTGTGGCCGTTGCAGGCGTTCTGCTTCAACTTCGGCAGCAGCCATGGCATTCATCACTTCGTGGTGAAGGAGCCGTTCTACATTCGTCAACTGACGGTGCCGGTGGCGCACAAGGTGATGCGGGAGATGGGCGTGCGGTTCAATGACTTCGGCACGTTCGGGCGGGCGAATCGGTTTGTGCGCCAGGAGGGGGTGGTGCGGGAAGAAGGTAATACGGTTCGGGTTTGAGGCTAACCTATCCGAAGGGCCAGAACAGAACCTGTGGCGAGGGAGCTTGCTCCCGCTGGGCTGCGCAGCAGCCCCAAAAAACGGGCCGCTTCGCGTCCAGCGGGGGCAAGCTCCCTCGCCACAGGGAATGGGTTGCAGTTAGAACTGGTAACTCACCGTCGCCGCCACATTGCGCTCTTCGCCCATGTAGCAAAAGCTCAGGCTGGCGCACGAAGCGACGTAGCTTTCGTTGGTCAGGTTGTTCGCGTTCAGGCGCACGTCCACGCCCTTCAAGCCGACCTTGCCCAGGTCGTACCCCACCGAGGCATCGAACAACGTGTAGGACGGCACCTTCATGGTGTTCTCCGCATCGGCCCAGCTGTAGCCGACATACCGCACGCCGCCGCCCAGGCGCAGGCCATCGAGGGTGCCGCTGTCGAACTTGTAGTCCGCCCAGACCGAGGCCATGTGGCGCGGGGCCTGGGTCGGGGAGTTGCCCTTGTTTTCGATGATGTCGGTGGGCGTGCTGAGGGTGCTGACCATCGATTTCGAGTATTCGATGTCGGTGAAGGTGTAACTGCCCAGCACTTTGAATTGTTCGGTCAACTGCAGATGCGCTTCCAGCTCAAGGCCCTGGGAGCGCACGGCCCCAACGGCGCGGTAGAAGCTGTCCTGGGGCAGTTTGGTCGCCAGGTTTTCCTGGTCGATGCGGAACAGCGAGGCTGTGTACAGGTCGTCAGTGCCCGGCGGCTGATACTTCAGGCCCAGTTCCCATTGCTTGCCATCGGTGGGCGGCAGTGGGTTGCCGGCGCTGTCGGCATAGGAGTTCGGGTTGAACGACTCGGAGTAGCTGATGTACGGCGCCAGGCCATTGTCGAACAGGTACAGCGCTCCGGCACGGCCAGTGAGCTTGGTGCGTTTGTCGTTGATCTCGGTGCCTTCCGGGCGTTCAAATTCAGCGATGCGGTTCTCATCCGAGGTTTGAACCCAGTCCTGGCGCAGGCCGAGGGAGAAGCGCCACTTGTCCATTTCGATCAGGTCTTGCAGGTAGACGCCGGTCTGCTCCAGGCGTCGCAGGTAGCTGGTGTCATAGCGACCAGTGATGGCCGAGTTGCCGTAGACCGGGTCAAAGGCGTTGATTGGCGCCAGGCTGCCGCTGGTCCAGTCGACCACGGTTTTGCGCCGCTGATAGTCGGCCCCCATCAGCACGGTGTGCTTGGTGGCGCCAGTGAAGAATTCGGCTTGCAGCATGTTGTCGACGATGAAGGAATGAAGCTTTTCTTCGGCGCCGGTGTAGTAGCGGTTCAGCTCGTTGCTGGTGGGCGTGGTCCAGTCGTAGGCATAGACCTGATCGTTCTTGACCTCGGAATCCAGGTAACGGAAGTTCTGCCGGGCGGTGAAGACGTCGTTGAAACGGTGTTCAAATTGGTAGCCGAACGACTGCTGGTCACGCTCATAGCGGTCGATGCCGGGTTCGCCTTCGAAGAAGTGCTCGGAAATCCGTCGACCGTTGCGCTGATGCAAGGTGCCATCGGCCGGCATGCCGCCGTGGTAGCCGCCGTCGGGGTCATGCTGCAGGTAGGCTTGCAGGGTCAGCGAGGTGTCCTCGCTGAAGTCGATGTTCACTGTCGGCGCGAGGGCGAAGCGCTTTTCCTTGTTGTGGTCGAACTGGGTGTCGGAGGTGTCCGCCAGGCCGATCAGGCGATAGGTGATGCGTTTGTCGTCATCCACGGGGCCGGTGAAGTCGAAGCCCATGCCGCGTTGGCCCTGGGTGCCGACCGTGGCCTGGATCTGGTGATAGGCCTCGTACTGCGGCTTCTTGCTGGTCAGCGCCACCAGGCCACCCGGTGAACTGCGGCCGTAGAGTACCGAGGACGGGCCCTTGAGAATGTCGACCCGCTCCAGGAAGTACGGATCGACCTGCATGGAGCTGTAGGTGCCGCTGTCGCCCATGGACTTGAGGCCGTCGAGGTAGATGTTATCCACCGAGCCGTCGTTGAAGCCGCGCATCGCCACGTAGTCGTAGCGGTGGGTCGCGCCGTAGGGGTTGGTCAGCACGCCGGGGGTGTAGCGCATGGCCTGGGACACGGTTTGCGCGCCCTGGTCGTCCATTTGTTCGCGGGTGACCACCGACACGCTCTGGGAGGTTTCGCGCAGGGCGGTGCTGGTCTTGGTGGCGACCTGGCTGTGGGTGGCGTTGTAGCCTTCCATGCTGCCCAGGGCGTTACCCAAGGCGAAGCCCTTGATGTCGGTGGTCGGCAATTCCAGTGTGCTGCCAGCGGTCTCGGTCTGCAGCACGTAGCTGCTGCCATCCTGGCTGACGGCAACCAGTCCCGAGCCGCTGAGCAACTGGCTCAGGGCCTGGTCCGGCGAGTACTCGCCCTTGAGCCCCGGGGACTGGACGCCACCGGTTTGCGCCGGGGTGCTTGCCAGGGTGATCCCGGCCTGGCGGGCGAACTGGTTCAGCACATCGCTCAATGGGCCCGGGGCAATGTTGTAGCTCTGACGGCTGGCGGTCACGCCGTTTTGTGCGGCCACCGCGAGCATCGGCACGACGCTGACCCCCAGCGCCGTGGAGAACAGCGCGGCATGGATCGCCTGGCGCAGCAGGCCCGGTTGCGCAGAGAAGCCGAAGGGGTTCTTGAGAGGTACGCGCTCAGTCATTGTAGGTTCCGTAGGAGTCGCCGAAGGCAGATAAGGGTTGCTTACTGTCCTAGCCGGACGCCGGCCTGAAACCCGCCAAAAAAAATCAAGCCAGGCGCTGCACCGTGATCCACCAACGGGTTCGATAACGGATCTGTACGGGGAGCATGCGTGGCAGGACGGCGAGCAGTTTGTCGGTGTCCTCCAAACGGAAAACCCCCGACAAGCGCAGGTCGGCAACCGACGCTGCGCAGTTCATATAACCCGGGCGGTAGCGTCCTACTTCATTGAGGAAGTCTTCCAGGCGCATGTTGCGCGTGACGATCAACCCGTCGGCCCAGGCGCCTGCGTCCATGTCCAGCGGCGGTGCGAGGGCCGCTGTCGATGCAGTGATCAGATAGCTTTGCCCGGCCTCGACCTGAATGGGCCTGCCATCGCTGTTGGGGTGCGGACGGATGACGACTTGCCCGTTGGTGACGCTCAAGCGCGTGCAGTCGCTGTCCTGGCGCACCACGAAGCGCCCCTCCAGCCCTTCGAACAGGCCATGCCTGCTTTTCACCAGCAGCGGCCGCCCCGGGTCGCGACCACAGGTGACCATGATTTCGCCGCGGGCCAGGGTAATCAGGCGCTGCCGGGCGCTGAAGTCCAGGTCGGCGGCGCTGTGGGTATTGAGCTCGAGTCGCGTGCCGTCCGGCAACTGGAAACCTCGGCGTTCACCGGTGGCGGTGGCGAAGTCAGCGCTCCACGGTTGCCAGCCCAGGTCCTTGCCCAGCCAAGCCGCGCCGCTCACCACGGCGATGCCCGACAGCAACTTCAGGGCCTGGCGACGACTGAGGCGCTGGGCACTGTTTTCCAAGGTGTCGAGGGCGATGTGGGCAGCGGGCACCGCCCGCAGGTTGGAGGTCAATTCGCTGTGCAGCGATTGCACCCGTTGCCAGGCCAGTTCGTGTTCCGGGTGGGCGGCGCGCCAGGTGTCGCACTGTTGGCGCAGGGTCGGGTGAGCGGTGTGATTGCGCAGGCGCAGCAGCCAGTTGATCGCCTGCCTGACCACCTGTTGCGACGGGCCGTTGCGGCGGCTCTGCAAGTGCTCCGCCGGCTCAGCTTTCATAACGCAGCACATAGCAGTGGTACAGCGCATCGGCGACGTAGCGCTCCACCGAGCGCAACGAGATGCCCATCTGTTCGGCGATCTGCTTGTACGTCAGGCCTTCGCACTGGGCCAACAGAAAGGCCCTGCGCACTTTCGGCTTGAGGCCTTCGAGCATCCTGGCAATGGCTTCAAGCAGTTCCAGGATCAGGGCCTGGGCTTCAGCGCCAGGGGTTTCGGCTTCCGGCAAGTGAGCTATGGTTTGCAGGTAGGCACGTTCGATTTCTTCTCGCCGCCAATGGTCGATCACCAGGCCTTGGGCGATGGTGCGCAAAAAGGCGCGTGGAGCTCGAAGTTCCAGGCGTTCGCTACGCTGCAACAGGCGCACGAAGGTGTCCTGGGCCAGGTCCGCCGCATCGGCGGCATTGCCCAGCCGGGTGCGCAGCCACGTATTGAGCCAGCCGTGATGCCGGCTGTAGAGCGCCTGTACTGCAAACTCGGGAGATGACATGGACGCAACGGCCTGGATGTTACAAATGATAATAGGTCGCATTGTCATCAGCCGTCGGCGAATTTGCAACCACCGTTCGCCCGCTGTGTCCTCCCGTCGGCTATTTCTTCGTATCCCTAATTATTTGTACAGGTTTGCCGACAGACTTGTACGTGTGCACCAAAGTGGAGCGGATTGATAACCGCTCGCACTGTTACATGGACCGTTGCAAATCTGGAATGCACCCCCACTCCTTGCCTAAGAAGCCTCATCAATGAATCTAAAGTTCAGCCACAAAATCCTTCTTGCCGCCTCTGGTGTGGTGGTCCTGGCTTTTGCCCTGTTCACGCTCTACAACGATTATTTGCAGCGCAACACCATCGGCAGCAGCCTTGAGTCGTCCATCGAGCAATCCGGCGACCTGACGGCCAGCAGCATCCAGAACTGGATGAGTGGCCGGATATTGGTGCTGGAAAACCTGGCGCAAAACATCGCGCACCAGGGCGCTACTGCCGATCTGCCAGGGCTGGTCGATCAGCCAGCGCTGACCTCGAACTTCCAGTTCACTTATGTCGGCCAGGCCAACGGTGTCTTCACCCAACGTCCGGACGCCAAAATGCCTGACGGCTACGACCCGCGTCAGCGCCCCTGGTACAAACAGGCGGTGACCGCTGATAAAACCATGCTGACCCCGCCTTACCTGGCGGCGGTAGGTGGCCTGGTGGTGACCGTTGCCCTGCCGGTGAAGCACAACGGCGAACTGCTCGGTGTGGTGGGCGGCGACCTGAGCCTGGAAACCCTGGTGAAGATCATCAACTCCGTGGACTTCGGTGGTATCGGCCATGCGTTCCTGGTCAGCGGCGACGGTCAGGTGATCGTCAGCCCGGACAAAGACCAGGTGATGAAGAACCTCAAGGACATCTACCCCGGGACCCCGGTGCGCATTGGCAAGGGTATCCAGGACGTTGAGCTGAACGGGCAGGACCGTATCCTTTCGTTTACTCCAGTGACTGGCTTGCCGAACGCCGAGTGGTACATCGGCCTGTCGATCGACAAGGCCAAGGCCTACGCGCCGTTGAGCCAGTTCCGTACGTCTGCGCTGATTGCGATGTTTGTCGCGGTGGCGGCCATTGCGTTGCTGCTGAGCCTGTTGATCCAGGTATTGATGCGCCCGTTGACCACCATGGGTCGCGCCATGCAGGACATCGCCCAGGGCGAAGGCGATCTGACCCGGCGCCTGGTGGTGCAGGGCAAGGATGAGTTCGCAGTGCTGGGTGGTTCGTTCAACCAGTTCGTGGAGCGGATTCACGCGTCGATCTCGGAAGTGTCTTCCGCCACCCGTCAGGTGCATGACTTGTCGCAGCGGGTGATGACCTCGTCCAATGCGTCGCTTGTCGGCTCGGATGAGCAGAGCGCTCGCACCAACAGCGTGGCCGCGGCCATCAACCAGTTGGGGGCTGCGACCCAGGAAATCGCCCGCAATGCCGCCGATGCCTCGCAACATGCCAGCGGTGCCAGCGAACAGGCCGATGACGGTCGCCAAGTGGTGGAAAAAACCATCCAGGCCATGACCGAGCTGTCGCAGAAGATCAGCCTTTCCTGCACCCAGATCGAAACCCTGAACGCCAGCACCGACAACATCGGCCACATCTTGGACGTGATCAAGGGCATCTCCCAGCAAACCAACCTGCTGGCCCTGAACGCGGCCATCGAAGCGGCCCGTGCCGGTGAAGCCGGCCGTGGTTTTGCGGTGGTGGCCGATGAAGTGCGCAACCTGGCGCACCGCACCCAGGAGTCGGCGGAAGAAATCCACAAGATGATTACCTCGCTTCAAGTCGGCTCCCGTGAAGCGGTAACCACGATGAACGCCAGCCAGACGTCCAGCGAAGAAAGCGTGGAAGTGGCCAACCAGGCCGGCCTGCGACTGGTCAGCGTGACGCAGCGTATCGGTGAGATCGACGGCATGAACCAGTCGGTAGCCGCTGCGACCGAAGAACAGACCGCTGTCGTTGAAACCCTCAACATGGACGTCAGCCACATCAACCTGCTGAACCAGCAAAGCGTGGCCAACCTCAATGAAACCCTGAAGGATTGCGATGCCTTGTCCCAACAGGCCAATCGACTGAAGCAACTGGTGGACAGCTTCAAGATCTGACCCCAGTCGCAAGTCGAGCCACTGCCATCGCGAGCAAGCTCCCACAGGGGATTGGCGGTGAGCCTGGATCCTGGGTTCACTGCAACTCAATGTGGGAGCGAGCTTGCTCGCGATGGCGATCTTCAATGCAGCACAGGCCGCTCAGCCCAATGCTTGAACCTCAAGCCAACCCAATCCCTGTGGCGAGGGAGCTTGCTCCCGCTCGGCTGCGAAGCAGTCGTAAACCGGCGGGTGCGGTGTGTCTGATGCTCCGCATTTGGCAGGTTTTGGGGCCGCTTCGCGGCCCAGCGGGAGCAAGCTCCCTCGCCACGGGGTTTGTCGATTGCCTTGAGTGAACAGCATTAGCCCCACATCGGGGAAGGGCTGTGCCTTAGGCGAACATCTCCTGCACATTCCCCATCGCCTCATCGGCGAAGCCTTGGAGGAAATCCCTGAAGCCCGACGGCGTGTGGGCGTCGGTGTGGTCGGCGATGATGGTCCAGGTGGCGCGGCAGCGGTTGTCCGCCAGGGGTTCGACGCGCATGGCCGCCCACAGGTTGTCGATGCCCAGGGTGTTGTAGATCAGCGTCCAGGTCATGTGCATGGCCTGGTCGTCACGGCTGTTGAGCTGTTCCACCACCAGGTTCTGCCCATCGCGGAAGAATTTCTTGCGCAGGGACCTCACGCCCTCGCCGGTCATTTCGATGTGTTCCAGTGCCGGAATGAAATGGTTGAATCCGCCAAAATCACCTACCACGTTCCAGACGCGTGCCGCGTCGGCCGTGACCTCCACCGAGGTTTCGACCTGGCAGGCTTGGGGGTTTTTGATCAGGGTGTCGGGTTGAAATGCACTCATGGTCTTGCTCCTTGCTTTGGGTTGAGGGTGTTTCAGATGAAGTCGATGGCCTTGAGGTACTCGGCGCCGCGCCGCAGCAGGGCCGGGGATTTTTCCGGGTAGCTGGCGCCCATCTGCCGCACGCCGGCGCGGGCGTTGTCGTGGCTGATCAGCGAGATGTCGCCGATGTCCTCCTCGAAGCCGTTGAGGTAGAAGCCCAGCACGCCAAACAACGCGTTGTCGGCATCGACCCGCGCCAATTGCCGTTGCCACTCGGCGACGCTGACCAACGAAAACTCCCGGCCGCTGTCGCGAAACGAGGCGACATAAGCGTCCCAGCTCAAAGGCTGTGGGTTGTGCAGGTTGAACACCGCTTGCGTCGGCTGGTAACGGCTGGCGTGGAACGCGATGAAGCGGGCCAGGAAATCCACCGGCATCAGGTCGAAATTGAGTGACAGGTCTGGCACCTGGCCGAGCTGGATCGAGCCCTTGAGCATCAGCATCAAGCGATTCTTGTGGGGCTGGCAGACCCCGGTCAGGCTGTTGAAACTGATGTTGCCGGGGCGGAACAGGTTGACCCACACCCCGCGATCACGAGCCCGCTGCAGGATCCGTTCGCCGACCCATTTGGACAGGTTGTAGCCGTTCTTGATGTAGATCGGCGGCGTCTCGGCGGCCGGCTGTTCCAGCACCTGGCCGTCAGCATCCAGGGCACTGGAGGCGGACAGCGTGGAGACGAAGTTGAAGATCTTCTTGCTGCGCCCTTCACACAGGCGCAGGCACTCGAAGATCGGCTCCACGTTGTCCTGCGCCAGGGACTCGTAGTCGAGCACATGGTTGACGTGGGCGGCGTTGTGCACCAGCGCGCCGAAGGTGCGGTCTATGCGGGTGTAGACGTCGTCTGGCAGGCCCAATTGCGGTTGGGTGATGTCGGCGGCGTACACACTGACGCGGTCCAGGTCCAGGTGGGTCAGGTGATTGTCCCGCAGGGCCTGGGAGAAGCGCTCGGCCGCGCTTTGTTCAGCGCTCGCACGCACCAGGCACGCGACTTCGGTGGCGCCCCAGGCCAGCAGTGCCTCGACGATGTGCACGCCGAGAAAGCTGTTGGCGCCAGTCACCACCACTTTGTGCACATCGCCGCATTGGCTGATGGGCAGCGGATCGAGGTTGAGTTCGGCCTCGGCATCGATGAAGGCTTGGGGGCTGAGGATCGAGGCACTGTTTTGATCAGGATCGTCCAGCAACTTGGCCAAGGTCATCAGCGTCGGCGCTTCGATAAAGCGGTTGATCGACAGGCTGCGGCCGAACACCTGGCGGATGCTCAACAACAGTCGCGACAGCAGGATCGAATGCCCGCCGAGGTTGAAGAAGCTTTCGTCGGTGGCGATGTCCTCGACGGGTAGTTCAAGCAGCTCTGCCCACAGTTGCTGCAATTGCGTCTCCAGGGCGTTCTGTGGCTGGCGGCGTTGGCCATCGACCTGCACCTGCACCGCCATGGTGAGCAAGGCCCGGCGATCGACCTTGCCGTTGCTGGTGTACGGCAGGCTCGGCAGTTCGACGTAGGCGGCCGGGTGCATGTAGCTGGGCAAGCTGTTCTGCACGTGATCGCGCAACGCCTGGAGGGCGTCGCCGGAGTGCTCGGGATGAACCAGGAACGCCAGGATTCGCCGCCGTTCATCGACCCCCACTGCCACTTGGCGAAACAACTGGCTATCACGCAGGCAGTGTTCGATCTCCTCGGGCTCGACCCGAAAACCGCGGATCTTCACCTGGTTATCGCGCCGGCCACACAGTTCGATGCCGTTGTCGGTCCACTGGCCGATATCACCCGTGCGATAAACCCGCAGCACTTGCCCGGTGGGCAGTGTCAGGTCGAGGTAGCGCGTCGCGGTCAGTGTCGGGTCATTCAAATAACCCAGCCCGACGCCTGGGCCGGCGATGTACAGCTCGCCGGGCACACCTTGGGGAACCGGCTGCAACTGTTCGTCCAGGATCAAGACCTGGCCATTGGCGATGGGCACGCCGAGGTTGCGGTTGTTGTCGCCGACGCCGAACTGTCGTGTGGTCGCCAGCACTGTGGTTTCGGTCGGGCCGTAGATGTTGTGGAACTGGCATTGTGGCGCGAGCTGTTCGATTACGAACGGTTCACAGACATCGCCACCGGTGATCAGGTGCGCCAGGCCCAGCGGTGCATCAAGGGGCATGACGCTCAGCAGCGCAGGCGGCAGAAAGGCGTGGCTGATGTGCTGCTGGTGAATCAACGCGACCAATTGCTGCGGATCGCGGCGCTGGTCTTCGCTGGGCACCACCAGCAAGGCGCCGTGGATGAACGTCGGCAGGATATCCAGCAGCGACGCATCAAAGTTGATGGTGGAAAACTGCAACGCCCGGCTGTCGCGCTGCAACCCGACGTAGTCGCCGTACCAGGCACAGAAATGACTGAGGTTGCGGTGGCTGAGCAACACGCCCTTGGGCTGGCCGGTGGTGCCAGAGGTGTAGATCGCCACAGCCGGTTCGTCGCTGTCCACTGTGCGGCGAATCAACGAGGCTGGGATGCCTGGCTTGGGCGATGGCAGTTGATGGACATTCAGCGTTGGCACCGACAGGTCGCCCAGGTCGCTGTCGCCGTCGTGCAGCAGCAGGTCCGCCTGGGCATTTTCCAGAATGAAGCGCCGACGTTGCGCCGGATGCTGCGGGTCCAGCGGCAGGTACACCGCCCCACAGCCCAGCACCGCCAGGATCGCCGCATACAGGTGCGCGGACTTGGGCAGGCAGACACCGATCACCAAGGGGCGCTTGGCCGCGCCGCTTAACCTCTGCAACATCGGCTGTTGCAACCCCAGCGCCAGGCGGCGCAAGGATTTGTAGTCGATGAATTGCCCATCGACCCACAGGGCTGGTTGCGCCGCGTCGTCGAGCATGCGCTGTTCAATGCTGTGCATCACCGGCATGTCGGCGGCGGCGAGCAGCCAAGGTACTGGTGGCCGATTGAGGCCGTGTTCGAACGCCAGCGACTCCAACGCATCGAGCCCGAGCAGGGGCTGCTCGACAGTGTCAGCGTGCACCGTCGGCCAGTGATCGAAGCAGGTGTCATCCCGGGATAACTGGCTGACCAGCCGTGCGCCGGTCTCGACCACTGTCGCCAGGGTACGCAACCGCAGGGACTGACCGTTGCCATCGCTTTGCGGCGCAATCACCTCCTGGCACAACAGCCGCTGCGCGCCGTCGCGAAATATCACCATCGGTTGCGGCAATACCTCGCCGGGTAGCGTGCGCAGCACCACGCGCACCTGGAGGCATGAGCGGGCTTCAATGGCCCGCGGTGTCGTACCGTCGTCGATCAACAAGTCGACCATACCGTGGTTGGCCGGCGATTGCCGATCCACGATGCCGTGGCCGTGCAGCTCCAGTTCGCGGGCCAGTTCGGCCATGGCCTGGCTGGTACCAGGCACTGCAATTTCGAGGCGTTTCATCGAAAGGTCCTCATGGAGTCAGGTAATCAGCGAGGGCGTCGCGTACGCAGGGGGACGCGAGCATCGAGCTGCTGCGGAAAAAACGCGTGATGTTGCCCACCAACGGGTGAAAACGATTGATGGGGTAGGCCAGCGCACTGGCGTCTTCACGCAGCGATTGGCGTACCGATTCGTCAACGGGCAGGTGCGCGATCAGTTCGATGTCGAACGCTTGCTGCAGGTCGCTCGCCAGGTACTGGACGACGAACCCGGGCATCAAGCGTGCAATCGCCGCGCGGTCCTCTTCGGGCGCGGTGCGCCAGTAGATCTGCACCAGTCGCGTCCAGAAACCGGAGTGGCGGCCCTCGTCGAGCAAGTGATCGGCCATCAGTCCCTTGATCGAGGCCTTGACCGAGTCGTCCCGGGCGAAGGCCGCCACTTCGTTAGTGACGGTGTTCTCGGCAATGGCGATGCAGATCAGCTCCACGGCGCTGAGCAAATGTTCCGGCGCCTGGGCCAGGGTCGCCGGTATCGCGCGGCTGAGTTCGATCTGCCCCGGCAACGGGATCGGTGCGATGCCGGTCATGTCGATGGTCTGCTGCATGAAGTCCATCGCCACCAGCGCGTGATAATCCTCGTCCACCACCACGGTCATCGCGTCGTAGCGGCAGGCGAACGGGAATTCGATGCCGAAGCGGTTCTTGGCAATGCGGCGGGCGGTGTGGTCCACCAGTTCGGTCTCGAAAATCACCACGTCGTTGATGAACTTGTAAAGGCTCTGCACCAGCACAAAGTCGCGCAATTGCGGGCAGTGGCTGAGG
Source organism: Pseudomonas sp. NFACC05-1 (assembly GCF_900100135.1). NCBI lineage: Bacteria > Pseudomonadati > Pseudomonadota > Gammaproteobacteria > Pseudomonadales > Pseudomonadaceae > Pseudomonas > Pseudomonas sp. NFACC05-1. Next base: position 25,191 of record NZ_FMTR01000041.1, read on the forward strand.
AAGGTCTGGCTGTGCACCAGCGGCTGGCGGCTCATGGGGAAGATCAGCTTGTCGTCGTTTTCGACCCGCCGCCGTGGCCGGGTACGGATCGTAGCGCGACTTTCCCAAGCGTCGGCGAAGGATTGGTATTCGACAGCGTTCATGGCATCACCTGTGCAACCGGCTGGGTCATGCTCTGGCGCAAGCCATCCCACAGGGCCGCGCGGCTGTGGACAGCGGCGAGCGCGGCGACCAGTACTTCGGTTTCGCGCTGTGGGTCGCCATCGATCAGCCGGGCCAACAACTTTTCTGCCGCCGGGCCATGGTCTTCGGAATCGACTTCGATGTGCCGTTGCAGGTAATAACGAAAGGTCGGCGCCTGATCCAGGCCAATGCCCCAAGCGTCGAGCATGCGCTGGAACATCTGCGGGATGACACTCTCGCGACCGTGCACGAAGGCGGCGGCCACACTGTGGGCCGGTGCGTGCAGAGCGGTGTGCAAGGTCTGGCGGACAAACCGCGCCGCCGCCGGTTCGACCTCCACGCTGTCCAGCGCCGTCTCGGGGCTGACGCCTTCCTGTTGCAGGGTGATGAATTGCTCGATCGCGCGGGTATCGGCACCGATTTCCCGCATGGCGTCCAAGTACAGTTCGAAATGGCTGCAATAGCCTGCGCCGGGGCGGTCATCCGACTCTTCCCCCAGCACGATTTCATTGATCAAGCGTGCCGCGTGCGGGTCGGCCGGCGGCAGCCAGGGCAGGTGGACGCAGGTGAGTTCGCGTTGCAGCCGCTTGGTCAGCGACATGAAGTCCCAGACGGCAAAGACATGGCTTTCCATAAAGCGGCGTAACAGATCGATTGATGTAATCTCGGAAAAAACCGGGTGTTGGCCAAGTTCGTGTTTTTTCAGGGATAGTTGTTCTTTGGATGGCTGCATCGGAACGTCCTCATCAATGATGTTTTGTCCGGAAGGTTGCTCGTTGTTTAATTAAGACGAGCGGGAGCCTGAACCGGAATCCATGAATTACCCAAGTGGCTTAAGTGTTCGCTTTCAGTACGTGTTGTGGGCTTGTGTTGCCTGTGTTTAAAGGGTTTGTCAAAAAGCGAAAGGGTCGCAAGTAACGCGACGAATAAAAAGCTAATGCATGAAACAAGTTGTCGGCAAGTATTTTTTTAATTATTTAAAGTTGATGTTTTATTGGGCGCGAAGAGGGCTTTTAAAACTTTTTATATAAGTTTTATTTGGGCGAAGAAGCTCCTTCCGATTTGCGAGTATCAGAATCGAATAGTTCGAGTGAATGCCTCACTCGGAGCACTTCAGGGATCGGGGAGTTAATAACTTTTATGTTATGGGCAGGACGTCGGTCGGACATCCGATCATCCCGCCGGTTGGACGACGCTCCTTGCGTATTGGCTTCGATTCGTCTGGCCTCAGCCAGGCGTTGACTTCTTCAGGTCTGTTTTGAATCGACAAGCGCAAGAGTGAGCCCAAATCGATGGCAGTGCCATTGAACTGATGGGACGGCGAGTCGCGGCCACGGCCAGGCCGCGCCGCGCAGGCGACAAGTGAGTCGGAAGGATATGTAAGAAATTTTTACGCCGGACGGAGCGCCGACGTGGGATCACAGCTTCGACAACTGTTCCAAGTACCGGCGCATGGTGACAGAGGCTTTTTCCAGGTGCCGTTCCAGCAATACGATCGCTTTATCGATGTCTTTGGTTCGCGCGGCCTCGAGCAGCGCGCGATGATCGTCCTGGCTCAACTTGCCCAGGCCCATGGACGACAGATGAAAGCGCAGGAAGCGCTCTTCTTCATTGAGCTCGCGCTCGATCAGGTCCAGCAGCTTGCTGTTGGGGGCCTTGTGATAAAGCGACATGTGGAACAGCCGGTTGAGCTTGCCGATCTCGGCGTGTTCGGTTTCCGTCTCCAGCTGTTCGATGTACTGGGCGGCCATTGCCAGGTCGCTGTCATCGAGCAAGGGGATGGACAGGCGCAAGGCGAACGATTCCAGGACCGAACGCAGGGCATAGGTTTCTACCGCATTGTTGGTGATCAACGGTGCCACGACGGCGCCCTTATGCTGAACCACATTGAGCAGTGACTGCGCTTCGAGCTGGCGCAACGCCTCGCGCACCGGCATGCGGCTCACGCCGAACAGGTCGGCCAGTTCCTGCTGGCGCAGGGCGGTACCGCAAGGCAAGCGTCCATCGAGGATGGCCTCGCGCAGAGACTCTTCGATGATCGAGCGTGCCTGGTCAGCGGGAATGGGGCCGTTGATCTGGATAGTGCTGAGCGGTTTGGGCTTCTGTGTCACGACAACGCACCCTGATTGGTAGTAAAAATTGGATCCAGGCTCACGTTAGTTACAGGTTGGTGAGCCGTCAAAGTCTCTCGACCGGAGGTTCCTGAACTAAAGTTTAGTCTGCCTGCGGTGATTGCACCTTGCCATTGTCTTTTAGTGGGCCAGGCGTCACCATCCAACGAATTTCCAACGACCCTTTTCGGACGTATTTCCCTTGGCTGCACCGTTCCCTGTCCTCAGGTCCTTGCGCTGGCTATGTTCGGCATTGTTGCTGGCCGGCCTGATGCTGGGCGGCCTGCAGGCCGACTGGGACTTTGCGCAGATCAGCCGACGGGCGCAAGCGTTATATGGTCCCTTGGGCGAAGGTCAGCAACGGATCGACGCATGGCAGCAACTGTTGGCGACCCAGAAACAGATTCCGGAACTCGAACAGCTCAAGGTGGTGAACCTGTTTTTCAACAAACAGGTGCGCTACGTGGAAGACATCGACCTGTGGCGTGAAGTCGACTACTGGGAAACCCCGATCCAGGCCCTGTGGAAGGGCGCCGGTGATTGCGAAGACTACGCCATCGCCAAGTACTTCAGCCTGCGTCATCTCGGGGTGTCCAGTGACAAGCTGCGCATCACCTACGTCAAGGCCTTGCGGCAGAACCGTGCGCACATGGTGCTCACCTACTACGCCACGCCCGAGGCGATGCCGCTGGTACTCGACAGCCTGATCGACGGCATCCTGCCGGCCAGCCAGCGAACCGACTTGCTCCCGGTCTACTCTTTCAATGCCGAAGGGCTGTGGCTGCCGGGCGCCAAGGGCAACAAGAAAGTGGGTGACACCAAGCGCCTGTCCCGGTGGCAGGATGTGTTGAAAAAAATGCAGGCCGAAGGTTTTCCGGTCGAGACGACTAACTAGGAGCGCGCGCTCAGATGTCCTTGTTCAAACAGCTGTTGATCGCTATCTGTCTGTTCCTGGTGGTTGCCTTCAGCGGCAGCTTCATGGTCAGCCTGGAGAGCTCGCGAGCCCAGTACGTCAACCAGTTGCGCTCCCACGCCCAGGATGCGGCCACGGCGCTGGCCCTGTCGCTGACGCCGAACATCGACGACCCGGCGATGGTGGAGCTGATGGTCAGCTCGATCTTCGACAGCGGCTACTACGCCAGCATCCGCGTGGTCGACGTGGCCACCGACAGGACCCTCGTCGAGCGCACCGGCACGCCGGACGCCGGCAGCGTGCCGCAATGGTTCGTCAAGCTGATCGGCCTGGAACCGGCCGGTGGCGATGCCATCGTCAGCCGCGGCTGGGAACAGGCGGCGCGGGTTGAAGTGGTCAGCCACCCGATGTTCGCCCTCGCCAAGCTGTGGCAGAGCGCCTTGGGCAGCCTGGGTTGGCTTTTGCTGTGTGGCGCCGTGAGCGCGGTGCTGGGGGCCTTGCTGCTGCGTCGCCAGCTCAAGCCGCTGGACTACATGGTGCATCAGTCCCATGCCATTGCCCGTCGCGAATTCCTGAGCCTGCCGGAGCTGCCGCGCACGCCTGAACTGCGCCGGGTGGTGCAGGCGATGAACCAGATGGTCGAGAAGCTCAAGGCGCTGTTCCAGGAGCAGGCCGAGCGCAGCGAGAAACTGCGGGTCGAGTCCTACCAGGACAACCTCACGGGCCTGGCCAACCGGCGTTATTTCGAAATGCAGCTCAATGCCCGGGTGAGCAACCCGGAGCAGGCCAGTTCCGGTTATCTGCTGTTGTTGCGGGTCAAGGACCTGGCCGGTTTGAACCAGCGGTTGGGCGGGCAGCGCACCGACCAGTTGCTCCAGGCCGTGGGTGAGCAATTGCTGCGTGAATGTGCGCGGTATCCGGAAACCCACAACTTGGTCACGCGTATTCGCGGTGGGGAGTTTGCGGTGTTGGCACCTGGGCTGGTGCGCGAGGAAGCGCTGCAACTGGCGCAGAACCTTGAGGCTGCATTGGCGAGCCTGCATGCGACCGGTGCGACGGATGTGGCGTCGGTGGCCTCCATCGGGCTGGCGCCGTTCGTCCATGGCGACTCGCCGCAAGCGGTGCTGCAGCTCGGCGACCAGGCCCTGGCCCAGGCCGAAAGCCAGGGCGAACCGGGTTGGGCCTGCCTGGATCACAGCGCGGTGGCCAGCGTCGGTGACGATCACCATGCCTGGCACACGCTGCTCGACCAGGCCTTGAATCATCAGCGCTTCGAGCTGTACTTCCAGCCGGTGGTGGCCGCCCGGGACACCCAGGTGGTGTTGCATTACAAAGTGCTGTCGCGGTTGCTCGACGAGCAGGGCCAGACCATCCCTGCCGGGCGTTTCCTGCCCTGGTTGGAGCGCTTCGGCTGGACCGCGCGCCTGGATCGTTTGATGCTCGAACAAGTGCTCAGGCAAATGGCCGGGCATGAGCAATCCCTGGCGTTGAACCTGTCTTCGGCGACCTTGGCCGATCCGCAGGCGCTGAACAAGATCTTTGAGATCCTGCGGGCGCATTCCAACCTCGGGTCGCGCTTGACCCTGGAGATTGGCGAAGAGCAATTGCCGGAGCAAGCGGTGCTGGAGCAGTTGACCCGGCGTCTGCGCGAACTTGGCTTTTCCTTGAGCCTGCAGCGTTTTGGTGGGCGGTTCAGCATGATCGGCAATTTGTCGCGGCTGGGGCTGGCTTACCTGAAGATCGATGGCAGCTATATCCGCGCGATTGATCAGGAAAGTGATAAGCGTTTGTTCATCGAGGCTATCCAGCGCGCGGCCCACAGCATCGATTTGCCGTTGATCGCCGAGCGGGTGGAGACGGAGGGGGAGTTGGCGGTGATTCGTGAGATGGGGTTGTTTGGGGTGCAGGGGCAGTTGGTTGGGGAGCCTCGGCGGTGGGGGTGATCCTGAAACATTGATCGTTCCACCACTCCGCGTGGGAATGTAGCCAGGGACGCTCCGCGTCCCGGAGCGATAGCGTAAGCCCATACAACACGATCCCCTGTGGCGAGGGAGCTTGCTCCCGCTGGCCTGCGAAGCAGGCCCCCAGCAGCTCTTCAGGCAGACCGCGTTGCCTGGTTTTGCGACTGCTGCGCAGCCGAGCGGGAGCAAGCTCCCTCGCCACAGGGATCGGGTTGTGTCATTTGAGGTTAGATCAACCCCTTCTCATCATCGTCGATCAACCGGCTCAACCCGCCCAAGGCTTCCCGGGCCTGGGTGCGGTCCATCAGCTTGGCCTGGGCCGCCGGTGGCAGGTCGGTGACGCGGATGACGCCTTTGCTGGTCAGCACCTGGATCAAGTCATCGAGTACCCGGATCATCTCCAGGTCGCTTTGTTTGAGCTGCTTGAGGCTGTTTTCCACCGCCTGGTTGGCGAACCAGTCCTGGATCTCGTGGTTGTCGGCCGGCAAGGTCTCGGTGGCCTCGGCGTAAGCGGTGGCTTCTACGCGCACCAGCAGGCCTTGTGCATCGCGTTGCACATAAAACATCGGGCATCCCTCATGTATGAAGCGGCGTCATGCTGGGCAGCATAGGCCAACTGTGGGGGAGTATGAACACTTATCCCGTGGCGAGGGAGCTTGCTCCCGCTGGGGCGCGAAGCGGCCCTGTTTTTAGGGGCTGCTGCGCAGCCCAGCGGGAGCAAGCTCCCTCGCCACGGTTTTGTGTCAGGTTCAGCTGTTGTTGTGATCGACCTTGATGGTCGGGTCGCTGCCGGCGATCAACGAGTTCAGGTTCACGTTCGACCAGTTGTTGCCTTCGAGCTTGATCGTCACGTCCGGGGTCGCGGCGCCGCCGTTGGTGGTGTTGAACTGGCCGGAAGTGCTGACTTGCAGCGACGACACGCCGTCGACCGTACTGATTTTCAGGAAGTGGTCGATAGTGCTGCCGCTTTCGCCCTGCAACAGATCCCGCAGGTCGATCCGGTCACCTTCGCCGGCGTTGAAGTTCTTGATCACGTCGGTGCCGGTGTCGCCGGACTTCCAGACAAAGGTATCGCCGCCCAGACCGCCGATCAGGGTGTCATTGCCCTGGCCGCCGATCAGTGTGTCGTTACCTGTGCCACCCAGCAGGATGTCATTGCCCTTGCCACCGTTGAGCGTGTCGTTGCCGCCCTGGCCGAAAATGATGTCGTTGCCGGCGCCGCCCAGCAGGGTGTCGTTGCCATCGTGGGCACCGGACACATCGAACGCGGTGTAGTGTTCGGTGATGTACTGGTGCACGTTGCTGGTGGTGACCTTGCTGACGTCCACGCCGCTCTGTTGGGCGACGAAGGCCTGGATGGCCTGGTAGCCCTCGCCGGTAACGCCGTTGAAGCTCACCAGGTCGCCGAACAGGATGTCGTTGCCGTTGCCGCCGTTGACCGTATCGGCGCCCGGCAGGGTCGCTTCGGTGTGGCCGATGATCGAGTTGGCCAGGTTGTTCGGGTCGATGTTGGTCTGCGGCGACGAGTCCGAATCGTAGGGTTTGAGGTCGTTCAGGGTGACATCGCTGTTCAGGCCGATGGCTTCGACGGTGCTCAGGTTTTTGAGCAGCGTGAAACTGTCGGTCGAGCCTGCCGCCGAGTCGACGTAGTTCCAGTATTCGCCATAACCGGTGCCGCCCTGGTTCGACAATTCAAAGGTGCCATTGCCCTCGGCATGCACCACGCCCACGTAGCTATCGGTCCACTTCTTGCCGTTTTTGGTCGACAGGTACATCTTGCCGTCTTCGTAGATGGTGTACTTGTGCGTGCTGTCGATCGTCTGGGTGTAGTACTTGCCGACGCTGTAATTGGCCGCGCTCAAGACGTCATCGAGTTTGACGGAGTCATAAAGCGTCGGATTGACCTGTTCGTTGGTCTGGTAGTAAGTCGGCTTGCCGTCGGTAATGAAATACGTCAGGTTCTTCGCCCCGGTATTGTTCAGGGCTTCGGTACTCTTGAAGAAGTTCGCCGTGGTCTTGAACACGTCTTCATAGTTGGTACCACCGCCGGACACCATCGAGTCGAGCAGGTCCTTGAGCTGGGTCAGGGCGTCCGAGTCGTTGAGGTTGACCGAGACCGCGCTGTTCACCTGGCTGTCGAAGTCCGCGAGGAAAATATTCACCGTCCCGGAGTTGCTGCCCAGGCTCTGCTTAAGGGTGTTGAACACCGAGGTCAGCGAGGCCTTGGCCGCGGCGATGGACGAGTCGCTCATGCTGCCGGAGCTGTCGACCATGAAGGCGATGTTGTAGTTGACGCCCGGTACTACGGTCAGCCCGCCAATGTCGGCGACGACGATGTCGTTGCCGTCGGTGCCGGTGACGTTGTCACTGCCCGACGTGGCGGTGACGGCGTTATAGGTCGCCGGGTGCACGGTGACGGGGATCTGCGCCGTGCTTGTGGCCGAGCCGCCGAGGGCTTCGGTGGAGGTCGATGTCACGGTCAGGTTGAACTGGCCGTTGTAGTAGGCCGGCGGCGTCAGGGTCAGGCTGCCCAGGTTCCAGCCACTGACCGATGCTTCGCCGTTGCTGCCCACGGTCGCGAAGTGGCCCGCGCCATCGCTCAGCACACTGCCTTCGGGCATGCCGCCAATCTTCACGCTCAGGCTTTCGGAGCCGTCGGTGTCGGTCAGGGCGGTGGTGATTTTCGACAGGTGCACGCTGGTGCCTTCGGCGCCTTCGTTGAGCTTGAAGCCGTCGTAGTAGCCTTCGCCGTTGGTGCCGTGCAAATCGGAGACCGTCACGCCGGCGTTCGTCAGGTCGGTCACGCCGGTATACAACGGCACGCCGGCGCCGTTCAGGTCGACCGGTGTGCTGCCGTTGACCGACAGGTTCACGTCATAACTGCCCGGGCCGGTCTGGTTGTGGTGGTAGATGTCCAGGGTGTAGTAGCCGCTGGTGGTCGGGGTAAACGAACCGTTCAACTGACCACCCGCGCCCCAGGTGGTTGCCGCGACGGTTTTGCCGCCGATGGTGACCAGCAGGCTGTCGTCGCCGGTACCACTGAAGGTATAGGTCTTGCCGGCTTCGAGGAAAATCAGGCCCGAGGTTTTCGATGCGGTGCCCGGGTTGACGTTGCTGTCCGATTGTACGTTGGTCACGGTGCCGCTGCTGTTCGGCGTGCCGGCGGCATCGATAACCGACTTGAGCGTGCCGGACGGCGCGCCGCTGCCATCGGTGCCCAGGCCCGACAGGCCGGTCCAGACTTCCTTGATCAAACCGGTGGAGGTCACGTTGTTGCCGGCCACGTTGAGGGTCGGAGCGTCGGCGACTGGCGTGATGTCGATCTTCACGGTGCCGGTATTGCCCAGTGCCTGGCCGTCGGTTGGCTGGAACTTGACCTGTGCGTAGTCGGCCTGGTTGTTGCCCGTGCTGCTGCCAACATAACCATTGGCACCGGATTCGTTGGCGTCCGGAGTGAAGCGCAGCTTGCCGGCGTCGATGTCAGCCTTGGTGAAGGTCTGGTTGTTGGCCACGTCTTTCCAGGTTGCACCGTCCAGATACTGCAACTTGCCATCGGCCGGCAGCTCGGTGATTTTCACACCCAGGCTGGTGGCGGAGTTGTCCACGTCGCTGATGCCGAACGTCGACCAGCCGAGGACCAGTGAAGTGTCTTCGGTACCGGTCACCGCGCCGCCGGTGGCCACCGGCGCGTCATTGACCCCGACCACGTTTACGGTGGTGGTGGCGGTGTTGGAGTAGCTCGCGCCGTCGGTCACCGTCACGGTGATGATGCGCGGCACGGTACTCGGATCTTCGCTGTTGTTGATGAAGCTGATGTTCTTGATCTGCTGCATGTAGTCGGCCAGCGTCGCATTGCCCGTCAGCGTCAGGACGACCTTGCCGTCGGTGCTGTTGGCGTTGATGCTGATGCCATTGACGCTGTTGCCCAGGTTCAGCGCATCGCCAGGCTGACGGTTGGTCAGCACGATGGTCGCGCCGGTCAGCAGGGTGCTGTCCGGGTCAGTGATGCTCAGGTCGGTGTCGGCGATGGACACGCCCGGGCCGGTGGTGCCTTCGGTGAAGGTCACCTGGTAATCGGCACCGGTCTTGCCGCTGGAGTTGTTGGCGTCCAGGTCAAGTGCCGGTGGCGCATCGTTGTCGATGATCGAGGTGCTGACGCTGCCGTTGGTGCCGCTGACCGCCAGGTGCTCGAAGTTGCCACCGGTGGCCGAGTCGATCTTGACCACGAAGTTTTCGGTGCCTTCGGTGATCTTGTCGTCCAGCGTTGCCACGTTGAAGGTGGCGCTGGTGGCGTTGGCCGGGATCTTCACGGTGTAGACACCGGTGAAGTCTGTGCCGTCGGCGGCGGTGCCGCTGTAGACGATCTTGAGGGTCACCTCGGTTTGCGCCGGGTTCGTCAGGCTGACGGTATAGGTGGCCGCCTGGCCTTCGGCGACTGACGTGCTGCCAGTGATGCTGACGGTGGTGTTGTCGACAGTGTCGCCCACGGCCGTCGACGCGCCTGTCTTATCGACACCGATCGCTTCGAGGTTGCCGCCGGACGCCGATTTGATCGACTCGGTGACGGATGGTGCGCCGGTGTAGACATCGTTGCCGACGGCGACGTCCAGCACGCCCGAACTTGCGCCCGCGGCGATGGTGATGGTTTTGCCGCTGTCGAGCGTGACCGTCACAGGACCGTTTTGCGCGGTGACTGGATTGCCATTGGCGTCGGTCAGGGTGGCGGTGTAGGTGATGGTGCCGTTTTCATTCACGGTTGGTGTGGCGGTCAAGGTCACCGTGGTGGTGTCGTTGACATCGCTGACGGTGGTGCTGACCGGAGTGGTGTTCGGTGCGATGGCTTCGAGGTTGCCGCCGGATGCATCTTTGATCGACTCGGTGACAGTGGTCGGGCCTTGGTAAACATCGTTACCCACAGCGACATCGAGCACACCGGAGCTTGCGCCGGCGGCGATGGTGATGGTTTTGCCGCTGTCGAGCGTGACAGTGACCGGACCATTCTGCGCGGTGACCGGATTGCC